>NZ_JAUBVJ010000050.1:0-58353 GCF_036702785.1 Microcoleus sp. AR_TQ3_B6
CCTGGTAGGGATTTAGGGAGTAACGGGCCTAGACGCTGCCGCGTAAAGCAGTTGCTTTTTTATAGCAGACAAGCATCCCTAGCTTTTACTAGAAATGCTTGTCTATTTCCCAGTTTAGGTCTTGTACAGACCAATGAGTTTCTATCTCTAATGTTAGCACAAAGCAGCATCAGCTCTTTTCATGAAACTTATAACGCTGGGGATTCCGTCTAGCAAAACCAGATGCAATTGCGGCAAAAATTTGCCTCCGAGGAGTAGCCCAGAAATAGCATCCGTGGCATCTAATCCGTCTCGGAGGACTTGTCCCCACACCATTCCTTCAAATCGAGTTCCCCCGCAGACTATGCCCGCGATCGACACCAGACTGCCGCTTTTACGAGAAAACGGAGCGTCGTCAAAGCCAATAACCTTAATTGTGCGATCGAGCCTCAGCAAATCTGCCAGTTTCAACTTGGGGAATTCCGTAAGCTAAAGTTTTTGACATTAATTTGACTTCTAGATATAGTATCATATACGTTCAAGACCTCATTACTAAAAATATTTTAGACAATTGGCAAAAAAATACGTAGCAGCGATCGACCAAGGAACCACCAGCACCCGATTTATCGTCTTCAATCGCCAGGGACAGATAATTTGCAGGGACCAACAAGAACACCAGCAAATCTATCCGCAACCAGGATGGGTTGAACACAATCCCGAGGAAATTTGGCAGCGCACCCAAAGCGTGATTAAAAATGCCCTCGAAATCGGCAATATCGACCCGAAAGATATTGCTGCTCTCGGTATTACCAACCAGCGCGAAACTACAATTGTTTGGGATCGAAATACTGGCAAGCCTTACGGCAATGCAATTGTTTGGCAAGATACCCGCACTCGCTTTCTTTGCGATCAATTCGCTGAAGTTGAGGGCAAAGATCGATTTCGAAAACGATGCGGTTTGCCGCTGACAACTTATTTCAGCGGGCCGAAAATTAAGTGGATGCTGGACAATATTCCAGGATTGCGCGAAGCTGCAGATCGAGGGGATGCGATTTTTGGCAATGTCGATACTTTTCTGATTTGGCACCTGACTGGCGGCGCGCACGTTACCGATGTTACCAACGCCAGCCGCACGATGCTGATGGATTTGCAAACCCTTGATTGGGATGCGGAAACTTTGGAAATAATGGAAATTCCCCGCCAGATGCTGCCAGAAATTCGCCCTTCGAGTCAAGTTTTTGGAACTGCAAAAGGATTGCTTGCAGGTGTTCCGATTGCTGCTGCTTTGGGGGATCAGCAAGCCGCCCTCGTCGGGCAAACTTGTTTCAGTCCCGGGGAGGCGAAAAATACTTACGGTACGGGCTGTTTTATGCTGCTGAATACCGGTGAGGCGATCGTCCCTTCAAAAAACGGGTTGCTGACAACAGTCGCCTACAAGATGGGGGAATCGCCCGCTGTGTATGCTTTGGAAGGCAGTATTGCCCTCGCCGGAGCTTTAGTGCAGTGGCTGCGGGACAATTTGGGGATCATCAACACATCTGCGGAAGTAGAAACATTAGCAAATACAGTTGAAGATAGCGGTGGAGTTTACGTTGTCCCGGCCTTTTCTGGACTCTACGCACCCTATTGGAAAGACAGCGCCCGGGGAGTAATTGCAGGTTTAACTCGCTACGTGACTAAGGCACACATTGCCCGCGCAGTATTGGAAGCTACAGCGTGGCAAACGCGAGAAGTATTGGAGGCGATGCATCAGGATTCTGGTGTGCAGCTTTTGTCTCTAAAAGTAGACGGAGGTATGGTGGTAAATCACACGCTGATGCAGTTTCAGAGCGATGTTTTGGGAGTGCCTGTGATGCGGCCTGTGGTAGCAGAAACTACTGCACTCGGTGTGGCTTATGCGGCCGGTTTGGCGGTGGGTTTTTGGACTCAGCTAGCCCAATTGCGGGAGAATTGGGCGGTGGATTGTACTTGGGAACCGAAAATGCCGATCGCACTTCGCGAGCAAAAATATCGCTTTTGGAAAAAAGCAGTTTCCCGCACTTTCGATTGGGAAGAATGAATGGCTGAGTTGACCCGAAAATGCGTATTTAGTGATATCATTAAATCCAGCACTATTTTTCAAGTTGCCAATAGATGATTTCGCTAAAAAACTTAAAAAAATTTCTCACCGCCTTTCTATTGATACTGACACTGGCATTTGTAGAAATCGCCAATAATTCCCAAATCGCCCTCGCAGATACAGCGACAAATCCCACCGCAGCCGAAGTTTTCAGCGCCAACTGTGCAGGCTGTCACATCAACGGCAGCAACATTATCAGGCGCGGCAAAAACTTGAAACAAAAAGCATTAAAAAAATACGGCATGGATTCCATCGCCAACATTTCCAACTTAGTAACCAACGGCAAAGGTATTATGCCCGCTTACAAAGATCGTTTGTCGGAACAACAAATTATCGATGTTTCAGCTTACGTGCTATCCCAAGCCGAAACCGATTGGAAATAGCACCTCGGTAGATTGTTTATGAGTTACGCAATCGTGCCTCCGAAAACCCGGTTTCTTCCTGTCTTCCTAGTTACTCAACCAATATTTTTCCGAGAAACCGGGTTTAGCTGGTTCCAAGGCTCTTAGCCTGGGAATCAATGTCCCCAGGCTCTGCCTCGCCTGCTACAATCGAGGCAGAGCCTCGGGATCTGCGTTACCAGGCAGAGCCTGGTAACGAGTAGAATACAGCAGATTCCACGTTGATGAAGTACACCCATCAAGCGATCGCTGTAGGGAAACGGCACTGCCGTGTCCTCTATCTTTGCTTACCTAAAAAATGCTGTAAATGTAAATCATCGGAGTATTGCAAATTGAAAAGACATTATTCTTGGCGTAAAACTTTAACTATTATTAGCTTGTGCTTGTATCTAATCTTCGCGGTTAACCCGCCTGCTTTCGCGTCGATTCACAAATATCCAGAAACAGCCGACAGAGTAATGTTCCGCTCGGTACAAAGCCTGCGCGATACTGAGGATAAAGCATGGCAAGTTGTTTTGTACAAGCGCGTAAAGTCGGGAGTAGTCAACTCTTTAAACCTGAGATTAGTAGGGTTCCCGGGGACAGAGTTGCAGCACCCCGTGCCGCTGAAAGTTGCTGCGGGAAAGCTGGAAATTGGCAAGGCAAATGATATTTGGATGGAGTCGGATTTGCCAATTAATGTGGGAGAATACGATTTCAAATCAATAATGACACAAGTGGAAAGTAATCGACCTTTGCTGTTGAATTTGCCCGTGAAAAATCAAAATGAAATAAAATTGCTGGTTCCTCCTTTTGCTGTCAGAGAATGGCGGCTGTTGTTAGATAAAAACTAAATATATAGCAATCCTTGCAGGAGTCGTAAATTTTTTACCCCACCCCAGCCCTCCCCGATGCCTTGGGGAGGGAGTAAGAAATTCACAAATGATTTAGGATTGCTATACCCATTTAATCGCACTCTACACTTAAAAGCGCTACAGTTTCCAATGTTACAAATCGCTATGTTGAAATTATGCCTTAAGGTAGATTTAACATACTCGATCAATAATGTGGTCTGACCAAAACGAAATAGATCCATTTAATCGCACTCATTTAAAAGAGCTATAGTTTCATGTATGTATCCAAAGTAACTACATTTAAATATGAATTAAGGTAAATTTAATGTAGGTGAAGGGTAATTAGGAAATAAACTAAAAGCGGGGTATGTCTAATGACAAAACTCCATTGTTTGAACCTGTACGTCTTCGGAGTGAATGTATTATGACTTTAATCTGTAAAATTGTCCGAAAAGCTTTGGCAACGGGTTATTTAACGGTTGAGGCAGAAGAACTGTTGCGGCAGCAGTTGCAGATGACTAAGTACGGTTTAGAAGATTTTGACGCTTTTATTACTTTGCAAAAAGAGGTGATGGAAGGTAGGGTGAAACAGCAAGCTTTGGAATTGTTACGATCGCGCAAATGTTCTGCGATTGCTTGAATCGACTGCGATCGACCTTTTGGAGAGAATAAGTGCGATCGGCATAGGAAGGTCGATCGGTCGATCGGGCGCGGGCTAGGAGGGCCCACGCTACAAGAAAATTCACTCTTTGTGGAACAGGCCGGAAAGCCTGTTCATAAAAATGATACGCCAACCCTGGAAAAATGTTTCTACTGCATTCCTAGCTGTTGCCTTAACGCTTCTGGAACATTAACGGCTGTATCCAAACCTCGAACATTGTCCCAGTTTGTGTTTTCGTTCCATTTGACATCGCCAATGCGATCGCTGAGGCTTACGCCGCTGAGGCCTGCGTCCAAGAGGTCTGCGCTGCTGAGGTTTGCGCCCCTGAGGTCTGCGTCCAAGAGGTCTGCGCTGCTGAGGTGTACGCCGCTGAAGTGTACGCCGCTGAGGTCTGCGTCGCTGAGGTCTGCGCCCCTGATCTCTGCGCCCCTGAGGTCTGCGCCACTGAGGTCTGCGTCGCTGAGGTCTGCGTCGCTGAGGTCTGCGCCCCTGAAATTTGCGCCGCTGAGGTTTGCGCCACTGAGGTATGCGTCGCTGAGGTTTGCGCCATAGAGGTCTGCGCGGCTGAGGTCTGCGCGGCTGAGATCTGCGCCGCTTAGGTTTGCGCCACTAAGGTTTGCGCCGCTGAGGTTTGCGCCGCTGAGGTTTGCGCGGCTGAGGTCTGCGCGGCTGAGGTCTGCACCGCTGAGGTCTGCGCCGCTGAGGTCTGCCTCAATGAGATATGTACCACTGAGGTGTGCGCCCCTAAGATTTGCGTCAAAGAGGTCTGCATAGCTGAATTCTGCGCCGTTGAGGTTTGCGCCACTAAGGTTTGCGCCATAGAGGTCTGCGCCACAGAGCTCTGTGCCACCTAGGTTTGCGCCACTGAGGTTTGCGCCGCTGAGAAATAGCCCAACAATTTGGAGAAACCCAGAATCCCCAACACAATAGCTATAGCTGATAAGACGCAATAACCGATTGCTATCGTCAAGCTTGCCTTCATCATTAGGCTTCCCGCAAGGATAAAACACCATTTTGTCTTTCAATTCATCTATTTGCTGCCCGTAACGGTGCAACTCCAACAGCAAAATCATCACATTCAAACCAGCATAAATATCTATTTGTCGTTGTCCCAAATCTTGGGTTTTCAATTGATCTCGCAGTAAGCGCATCTTCTTCTGAGGCAAACTTTCCGGCAGCATATCAATAAATTCCCCCTCGCACCAACGCAGATAAAAATCTTCCAGACGCTGGAATAACTCCACAAGACGAAACTGATTTTCCTCGCCTGAACCAGCCGGAGTTGTTAACAACCCCATCAAATATTCCACAATTTCTTCTGTCAGCGGCCCATAACCCAACAAATCATAAATCTCCCAGTCCATCTGAGAATCTTGAGTATTAAATCCTCTACCTTTCTTTCCCGGTTCCGTCCACTCTTCCAGACTTTGTTTCAACCGTTCCGCACACAGAAATTCACCAAAACTCTTGTGTACAAACTCTACAGAACCTTCTTTGCTGCCTGGCTGAAGATAAAAAACCGCCAAAGCATTTCTTAAAGGATTGTCGCCAATCGGTTTTTGTGCTTTTTCAAGTAAGGCTTTAACCGAGTTGTCTTCTCTCAATCGTTTCTCAATCATCGCTACAGGAGCGCATTCCCCTCCCGACTGCACCACGCACAACCCTGCTTCTGTAAGGATGCGCCGCAAATCTTCTGTCTCCAGTTCGGTCAAATTGCGATTGAGCAATTTAGACCGCTGTTCTGTGAGTACCCAATTCACAGCTTGGTTGTAAATCCAAATTTTTGCTTGAGTGCTGTTAGTTCCTTGAAAATCCTCAACTTTCAAGATTTTGTCCCGGTGCATTGCGGCTAACAGATAAAGCAAGAGCGGCTCTCGCGACAGTTCTGATTTTACATTCTCTGGACAGCATTCATCTTGCAAAAACTGCTGAAAAGCAGAGGTTTTTTCCGCCCCAAATTTGGCTTCCCACTTGCTCAACCACTGTTGCTGTAGTCCGTCATCCATTACCTGAATTTCGACTCGCTCTAGGTTGTCCGGCATTTGCCTTTCAATCCCTTGCAAAGCTAAAGTTCTGCCAGTAACCAAAACCCGGTGTCCCATTTCCGAATTCCGATCGCAGTCCTGCTGAAATTGCCCTACTTGCTTGAGAAATTGCTCTAAACCGCCGCTGCTTCTCCCTTCCATCAGCAACTCGTCAAAACCATCCAAGAAAAACAAATATCGCGTGTTTCGATCTGTCAACCAGCCGTCATCGCTAGCAAAACCCGCATTAACTGCTTCTTTTAGCGTTTCTCGAAAACTCTTTTGCAATATAGGAATATCTCGCAGTCGAATTAACACGGGCGTCCAAACTGGATGAAAATGTTGCCGCACCCAGTCAGCAAACATCCGACAAGAAACACTCTTACCGCGTCCGGGTCCTGCTTCGACAAACATTACTTGATTTTGTTTCTTTTCATCTGCCAGTAATTCTTTTGCCCAAGTTTCCAAATCGAAAGCTGTTGCATCTTCAGCCACACGACCATTTTTATCAATTGGCTTTGCCTTCAGCCGCACGTAGATATCTTTAAACGTAAAGTTTTCCGCAAATACTTTTTCTTTGGGTTTTGAGGCGATTTGTTCTTCTAAGTAAGCGTCAATACTTTGATATTTCTCCTGTTCCTCCCGCCATTCGCTGATAGAAGGCTGTCCAAGATGTTTCATTGCTTCGCCGGAAACTGCCCAAGCTTCGATCAAATAGCGGTGAGTATTAGCCGCAACTCTCTTTGTCAAAATCTGAGCTTCATCGGCCTTCAGTCCGGCTTGTTGCAGCCGTTCTGATAGCACTGGGTTAAATTCCGTGGCTAACATCGAATCGCGGAAGCAAATAACAGTGTCTTTGGCTTCTTTATCGGTCAATTCTAAATCGGCCAAATTTTTAAGCAACTGCTTGACTTTATCGGAAACCGGAGTTTGCCCGATGCGATTTAACAGACTCTCGTCTTGTCCAAGAAAATCCTTAAAACTTTCCAGATAAGCCGCCTGACTGACGAGGAAAATGCACTCAGCTAAAGTCGGCTGCTGTTGAGTTTTTTCAATGAAAAACGCCAGCAGTTTCGCCGCCATCCCGACAAATGGCAATCCAGTTCCCACAACTTGAGCTAAGGGAGAGTTCAAAACCTCCAGCAGCAAGTTGCTATTGTCCAGCCCTTGTTCTTTGAACATTTTTGCCAATTCGGCGGCTGTTTTCCCAGCTTCTGCGATTCCCTCTGCTGCTTCGGCGGAACACAGTTCTTTGATATCAGTATTTAAGAATTTCCAGATGCGATTTGCCATTTTTACCTACCCTATTTCACAAGAGAGAAGCTGAGAAAATTTACATTTAACTCTGTAAGCATTCCGTAGTTCGCCGCCACAAATCTGTTCTCAAACTAACACTTAGAAAAGATTAAGTTTATTTTACCTTGACAAAACTCCAACAATCCGCAATAATAGTAGATTGTCTGTCTAAATCCGGCTCGGATCAGGTTAAGACATTCCAAAAGCTGGAGAGCAGTCAGCAGTCAAAAGTCCACAACGACCAATGACCAATGACTCATCAGCTACCTGTACGGCAATTTCAACCACCATCCCATGACTTACGCAATCATTGAAACCGGCGGCAAACAATTTCGGGTAGAACCAGGCCGCTTCTACGACATCGAACTGCTTCACGTTGAAGCAGAATCCAAAGTCACCATAGACAAAGTATTTCTGATCCAGCACGAAGGCGAGGTTCATATCGGTCAGCCTCTAGTAGAAAATGCCACAGTAGAAGGAACGGTTCTGCGGCATTTCCGGGGCCGCAAAGTCCTCGTCTACAAGATGAAGCCGAAAAAGAAAACTCGGAAGAAAAAAGGGCACCGTCAAGAAACAACTCGCTTTATGATTGACTCGATTAGCGTCAACGGTACAGTCTTGGCCGCCAGAGACTTAACTCAAGCAGTTGTCGAAACCCCCCAAACCGCCGAAACTGCATCAGAATAAAACATAGTAAATACAGTTGAGGATATTATGGCCCACAAGAAAGGTACAGGCAGCACGCGCAACGGTCGCGATTCTAATTCCCAGCGTCTGGGTGTCAAAAAGTACGGCGGTCAAGTTGTCAAAGCTGGCAACATTTTGATCCGCCAACGCGGCACTAAAGTTCACCCCGGTAATAATGTTGGTATCGGCAGAGATGATACTCTGTTTGCCATGATTGACGGTGTGGTGACTTTTGAAAGAAAAGGCAAAACTCGAAAGAAAGTCAGCATTTATCCTGTTGTAGCAGCACCTGTGGCTGAACCGGTGGCTGAAGCTGTCGCAGTTTAGTTCCTCGTTCCTAGGCTCGGCCCATTCCTGACAACTTAAGGTAAAACCGATAGTCCGGCAGGGGTTTCAACCCCTGCCTCAAAGCTAAAGTCCTCTCAAGAGGACTGAAGAACTCATTTTTCCTGGTTCCTAGGCTTTGCCTGGGAACGCATATCTAGAGGCTCTGCCTCCTGATTCTCTATGTTATTAGAAAGTTACAGGAGGCAGAGCTTTTTGCAATTTGTTTCCTCGTTCCTAGGTTCTGCCGATTCCTGACAACTTAACCTAAAACCTATAGTCCGGCAGGGGTTTCAACCCCTGCCTCAAAGCTAAAGTCCTCTAAAGAGGACTGAAGAACTTATTTTAACTCGGTCCAAGGCTCTGCCTGGGAACCCATATCTAGAGGCTCTGCCTCGACACAGAATTAGGGAGGCAGAGCCTCCGGATGGGAACGCATATAAGCGAGGCTCTGCTTCCTGATTTTCTGTGTTATTCCTAGTTCCTAGGCTCGGCCTGGGAAGGCATATAAGCGAGGCTCTGCCTCCTGATTTTCTATGTTATTAGAAAGTTACAGGAGGCAGAGCTTTTTGTAATTTGTTTCCTCGTTCCTAGGTTCTGCCGATTCCTGACAACTTAACCTAAAACCTATAGTCCGGCAGGGGTTGAAACCCCTGCCTCAAAGCTAAAGTCCTCTAAAGAGGACTGAAGAACTTATTTTAACTCGGTCCAAGGCTCTGCCTGGGAACCCATATCTAGAGGCTCTGCCTCGACACAGGATCAGGGAGCCAGAGCCTCCGAATTAGCATTACCAGGCTATGCCTGGTAACGAGTAAGGACTGAAGTCCTCACTACGAATCGGTTAGCCTCCTCCGACAATTGTGACAACTTCTAAGATGTCGCCTTCTTGCATTAGTGTAATGTCCCAAAATTGTTTGTGCAGAATTTCGCCGTTGTACTCCACAGCCACCAAGCGCGGGTTTAATCCCAATTGTTTTAGTAATTCTGGTAACGGTGTGCCGATCGCACATCTGCGGCTTTCTCCGTTAACTTGCAGCACAATTTGATTTATCATTAGTTATTACTTATTTGTTATTAGTTATTAGTTATTAGTTAGATGCCCGACTTCTTCAAGAACAGACCTCGATGCACTTTTACCAGAGAAACCGGGTTTTTACCGAATTTGCGGGCTGCATGGCGTCTTCTCGCAAAAAAACCCGGTTTTTGACTACCCGTGTGTAAGTCCTAGGTTACTTAAACCTAGCTTTTGCCGTGCAAAACTTTCTGAGCTTTCAGATTCTGCATCCGAATAAACTGCGAGATGAAAAACTGCGCGACTAAAGTAGGCTGTTCTGCTTCCATAATTGCGCGTACTGCGGCAACCCTTTGAGCTCCGGCATCCAATACTTCATCGAGGTTGTTGATATCAATTCCCCCGATCGCAAACCAAGGAATCGGCGACTTCTCAGCAGCATACCGCACATAATCCAAACCCGCCGCCTGTTTATCAGGTTTAGTAGGAGTGGAGTAAACCGGCCCAACTCCAATATAATCTGCTCCCTCTTCAACGGCTCGCTGCATTTCCTCGGCATTCGTAGTCGAACGACCGATGATGCGTCCCGGGCCGAGCAACTTGCGCGCTTCCGCCACAGGCCAATCTTGCTGTCCCAAGTGTACGCCGTCGGCATCCGCTGCGATCGCCAAATCCACGCGATCGTTCACAATCAGCAAAGCATCGTAGCGGTGACAAAGTTCGCAAAGCTGGCGCACGGTCGCCAATTTTACGCCCTCCTGTGAGGTTTTGTCGCGGTACTGCACCAAAGTCAGTCCGCCTTGCAAAGCAGCTTCCACGACTCCCAACAAGTTGTCTCTCGGCGAAGTTACCAGGTATAACTGCGATCGAAGTAACTGCTGGAAGCGCCGGTAAGCCAGCAAATTGCTTTCGAGAGTATAAACCCGATAGCGCATCTGCTTAAAAGCCGCGCCCATATTCCGATCGTAAATTTTGCCATACTCTTCGAGTACCCGCAGAGCTTCTTCCACCCGAGAGAAATTCGCCTCCAGTAGCTGCTGAATGCTCGAACGCTCCTCTTCCTGCGGGTGAGTCAACTCCGTACCCGGATCCGCCGGCGTATCCCTAGCACTGCGAAGTTCTGCGACGTGCCAAGCCGCCAATTCTTGACGCAGTTGCTTGCACTCGCCAGCTAAATCGGCGCTGTTGAGACCAAACCTGCACCATTCTTCAATAATTCTCAACCCTTCGCGCGATCGATCTAGATTGGCATCTAAAATCCGGCAGAGGGCTGGCTGTGCAGGTAAAGTTCTGTTTTGTTTGTCGGTCATCGAAAATTGTGGGTGGAAACCCCGTGCTAGAAGCACGGCTTTACATTAGAACCTAAATATCTCACGGAATAATTGCTATCATGTGAGACATGACACAGAGAGCCTTTAAGTACCGCTTCTATCCCACGCCTGAGCAAGAAACCTTGCTCATACGCACGATGGGCTGTACTCGTTTGGTCTACAACCGCGCCCTTGCTGTGAGAAAACAGGCTTGGTACGACGAGAAAAAACGAGTCGGTTACAGCGATACTTCGGCATTGTTGACTGAATGGAAAAAGCAAGATGACTTGCAATTTCTCACTGAGGTTAGCTGTGTACCATTGCAGCAAGGATTGAGACATCTTCAGAAAGCGTTCTCGAATTTCTTTGACGGACGGGCGAAATATCCGACCTTCAAGAAAAAACGAAACGGTGGGAGTGCAGAGTTTACCAAATCTGCATTCAAGTTCAGAAACGGGCAAGGGTTCCTTGCCAAGTGTTCTGAGCCGTTGCCGATTCGCTGGAGTCGAGAGTTGCCCAAAGGCGCAAAACCAACAACTATCACGGTGAAGCTCTCGCCTGCTGGAAGATGGACAGTTTCCTTGCTGGTGGATGTTGAGATTGAACCATTGCCGACCTGCTCCAATGAGATTGGGGTTGATTTGGGTGTCACAAGTCTGGTTGCTTTGAGTGACGGTGAAAAGATTGCCAATTCCAAAGGCTTTAATGCAAAACGCCGCAAACTCAAGAAAGCTCAAAAGACATTGAGTCGAAAGCAGAAAGGGTCGAACAATCGCCACAAAGCACGGCTCTTCGTCGCAAAGGTGCATCAAGAAATTGCTGATGCCAGAAAGGATTTCCTTCACAAGCTCACGATTCGATTGGTACGTGAAAATCAAACGATTGCCGTCGAAGATTTGGCTGCGAAGAATATGGTCAAGAATCGGAAGCTTGCTCTTTCTATCAGTGACGCAAGTTGGGGTGAGTTGGTCAGGCAGCTTGAATACAAGTGTGACTGGTACGGTCGCACCTTGGTCAAGATTGACCGATGGTTTCCGAGTTCTAAGCGATGCGGCAAGTGCGGTCACATCGTTGAAAAACTGCCGTTGAATATTCGTGAATGGGACTGCCCGAATTGTGGCGCACACCATGACCGAGATATCAACGCCGCACAAAACATTCTTGCCGCAGGGCTTGCGGTGAAAGTCTGTGGAGCGAACGTAAGACCGGATAGGCATAAGTCTGATGGCAGTTGCGATGAAGCAGAAAGATCTAAGAAGTGATTCTTGGAATCACTGTGGCGTAAGCGGGCGTGAGGATGTCAATAATCCTACCTGTCAAACCGCTACATTGTCCCACGCCGTATAGATTCTAGTACAGCGATCGGCTTAATTTTGGCATCGACCGATTTAATTTAGACAAATTTTTAAGTTTTATTGAATTTCTGGAAAACGAATCATAATAGATCAAAATTGATCAGAGTGGAATCGTTAAGCTGCATACCACACTTCGGAGGAGAGCCGTGAGGTTAGCAGAACAACACCAAAGATTAACAGAAAAAAAACCAAACAGGCGGGGGTATTTAAACTTCGATCGCGAAAACCTGACACAAAACATCGGAGGCGAAACTCGGATCGCAGATAAGTTGCGTTTTTTTATGCTGATTTACTCACAACAGACCCGGTGCAAAGAAAAGCGATCGCCAAAATCTTATTTGAGTTCTTGCCTTCTGCTCGTCTTTGCCATGACCGCCTTTTGCAACCCTCAAGCGTCAGTTATCGCTGCCGGGATACCCGGAGAGCAGCTACTTTCTCAGACCCTGGAGAGCGACATTAACATACTGTACGTCAGCTCGATCGGCGGCAGCGACACGGGGGGCAACGGCAGCGATCGAGCTCCCTTCAAAACCCTTACCTACGCCTTAAGCGTGGCCCCGCCCAAAACAGCGATTTTGCTAGCGCCCGGTACTTACAGCGAGCAAACCGGCGAAAAATTTCCATTAATGCTCAGGCCCAACGTGACCGTTCAGGGAAATCCCAACACTCGCGGTCAGAATATTGTCATCAAAGGCGGAGGATATTTTATCAGTCCGACTTCGGCGGGTCAAAATATTGCGATTTTAGGCGCAGATGGGGCGGGACTCAGCGGGGTGACGGTGACGAATACCAACGATCGCGGCTACGCTTTGTGGATCGAATCGAGTTCTCCGACGGTTGTTAACAATACTTTTTCTGGGAGCACTCACGACGGAATTTCGGTAGTGGGTACTGCCAGGCCGACGATTGGCGGGAATGTTTTCTCGAAAAATGGAGCTAACGGCATTACCATTTTTGGCAGTTCCCAGCCGGAAGTTCGAGATAATGTGTTTGAAAATACGGGATTTGGGGTGAATGTAGCGCAGAACGCGGAGCCTCTGCTGATCGGCAACAAAATTACTCGCAACAAGGACGGCGTGGTGGTGCAAGCTGATGCCAGACCTGTGCTGCGCAACAATTATATCGAGAAAAACCAGCGGGACGGAATTGTGGCGATCGCCAGAGCTCTGCCGGATTTGGGAACAACAGCCGAACCGGGGGGCAATGTCATTCGCAACAACGGCCAGTACGATGTCAACAATGCGGCCAAAGGTCAAGTAATCCCAGCTTACGGGAATCAATTGTTGAGCAGCCGAACGACGGGCTCGGTGGATGTGGCGGGAACTTTTAGCCCTCCGGCGCCAATTGGAGGAAGTGCTTTGCAGCTAACGATCGATCGACCCCCCAGAACCGGTGGTCCAGACACTTCTCTCCCTGTTTACACTCCCGGGCGGCTAAGTCCCAGAGTAGAAAGAGGGCCAATTTCGCCACCGGAGCCGGTTTCCAGGCGAACGGTGCAAAATCTATCGGCACCGCCAAGCCCTCAGTTGCGCCAAGATATTTCTCCGAGGAATGCGGCTGATTCACCCGTAGCCCCAGGGGCGATCGCAATTCCGGTACCCGAGCCGAATTCTCGATCGCTTGCGGAAATTTCGGTACAGCAATCAATAATTCCTCCCTATTTTGATAGCTCGAGTTCGGTTTCTTCCGAGGGGAGATTGCCGGTTCCGGACCGCAACATTCCTCTAGGAAGGGGCGGCTATGTACCTGCAGCTTTAGGGGGGAATTCTTTGCCCGATTCCCGGGAGATTTCGCCGTCATTCGATCGACCGTTGGCTTTGGGTTTGCGCTATCGAGTTGTGGTGGATACCGACAGGCCTGGCGATCGACAAAAAATGCAATCCCTGGTTCCCGGTGCTTTTCGCTCTTTTTCCAGGGGGCGAGCGGTAATGCAAGCCGGTGCTTTTCGGGAACGCGAAAAAGCTGAGGAATTGCTACAAATGCTCACCCTTAACGGTTTTAATGCTCGAATTGAGGACATTAAATGAAATGGTCATTAGTTGACTGTTGACTGTTGACTGTTGACTGTTGACTGTTGACTGTTGACTGTTGACTGTTGACTGTTGACTGTTGACGGTTGACTGTTGACTGTTGACTGTTGACTGTTGACTTGTATCGATAATTAATTAATTGTTGGCTATTAATTATTTAAACAAGCTAATATGGAAAGCTTTCAACACCTACAAGTTTATCAACTAGCTGAAAAAATATCAAACCAAATATGGTTTATTGTTAAAAAATGGGACGAGTTTACGAAGGATACGATGGGCAAACAAATAGTGCGATCGGCTGATAGTGTTGGTGCTAATATTGCAGAAGGACATGGACGCTATAGCTGCCAAGATAATCAGCGTTTTGTGAAAATTGCCCGAGGTTCATTAAACGAAACAAGACACTGGTTAAGACTTGCCTACACCCGCAATCTTTTAACTCAAGAACAGATCGATCGACTGCATCCCTTATTAAATGAACTTTCACCAAAACTGAATGCCTATCTTAATTCACTCCAACAAAAAGCCAAAGGTTAACAGTCAACCGTCAACCGTCAACCGTCAACCGTCAAAGACTGCTGACTACTTCAAAAAAAAATCAAAATTTTAGGGCCTAGCATATTGGATGCCAGACCCTAAAACATTTGTAAATTAAGTTGATTCAAGTGGGTTTTTAGCTATGCTGAGTTTCAGCAAACTACAACTAAGGTGGACTTTTTGGCAACTACTCTGCTTGCGAGCTAGCTACTAGCGGAGTCTATTCAGACTTCTGTGTTTGACTGTGCGATCGCAACTTTTGATTAATTCCATAGCCTCAAGCTATTTAACAAATCCCAAGCGCAATGTCAACCTTTCTTTCAAGCGCAATGTCAACCTTTCTTTGCTAATAAGCTACACGGTTCAGGCGTTGCCTGCGAACTAGAGCCGATCGGGACAAATACTCTAATTCCAAATTTTTTATCCAAGTTTTTGTGCTTCTTGGTTTTGCCCCTCATGTTATTAAGTTAACACCAACTGCGCGCATGACAACACTTTGTTTACCAAACTTGACACTTTTTGACCAGCAGAAATACTCCGGAAACCAATTATTAACAATTTGTAAAATTAGTAGGTCGCACAATGTGCACTGGGTCAATAAAATCTAGGACTTAGGTAGAAACCGGGTTGTTTTACCAAAGTACGGCATTACATCGACTATGCTAGGCCCTAAAATATTGAAATTTTGAAGTAGCAAGCAGTCTTTGACTGTTAACAGTCAACAGTCAACCGTCAACAGTCAACAGTCAACAGTCAACAGTCAACAGTCAACCGTCAACAGTCAACCGTCAACCGTCAACCGTCAACGCAGCAGAGCTTCCCAAGTGGCGCGGCCGACAATGCCGTCTGCTGGCAATTGGTATTGTCGCTGAGCCGCCTTGACAGCAGCTTGAGTTTCCGGGCCGAACACGCCGTCAGCACTCACGCGCAAAAATCCCTTGGCCCGCAGCCGTTCTTGCAAATCTCTGACGGCCGGGCCGCGCATTCGTCTTCTTAAAACTGGAAAATTGGTTGGCTGGGCTTGGGGGTTAATCTCTGAGTTGTCGGCAGTTACAGGAGCGTTGGCGATCGGGTTTTCGATCGCACTCCCAGCCGCAGGAAATAGCCGGTTCCAAGTATCTTGACCGACTATGCCGTCGGCCGCGAGCCCTGCTGCTTCCTGGAACTGAGACACAGCTCTAGCCGTGCTTTGGGAGAAAATCCCGTCTACAGTGTCAGCGTAAAAGCCCAACAATTTAAGAGCAGCTTGGAGTTCGATCACTGCCGAGTCGCGGCTGCCTAATTTGAGTGCGGGACGGACGATCGCACCTGTTTGAGCGATCGGGCTATTAATGTTAGCTTGTTCGGAGGTAGGTAGCTGTGCGGCAGCAGGAGTAGAGGCGATCGATCCCATTAGCAATAAACCGCACAAACTCCAGCCTCCGAGCCAACTTGGAACCTCGCGGGCGTCATTCCAGCTTGCTGTCAAGTTTTGGGACATTGGGAATTCGAACTCTGCAAAACTGGTAGCGATCGTACATCAAATCTGGAAAAAATTGGGAATTTCGGCAACGAGCAATCTAGGGGATGTAACGGATGGATGTTAAGCCCAGAAGTCAAGCGTGAAGTTCGGCAACGGATGGCAAGGGCCAATTTAACGGATCGATATTAAGCCCAGAAGTCAAGCGTGCAGATTTTTCCCCATCTCCCCATCTCCCCATTTCCCCCTCTCCCCATTTTCCCCTCTCCCCATCTCCCCATTTCCCCATCTCCCCATTTCCCCATCTCCCCATTTCCCCATCTCCCCATTTCCCCATCTCCCCATTTCCCCATCTCCCATCTCCCCATTTCCCCATCTCCCCATTTCCCCATCTCCCCATTTCCCCATCTCCCCCTCTCCCCCTCTCCCCTTCCCCCTCCCCTTCCTTTTCCTAAAAAAAATTTATGCCTCTCAAATAGCTGCAATTGGCAAAAAAACTGCTAGATTGCCCTACAGAAAACATTGAACCGCGTTCATTGGGCCCCAGCAACACCATGTCCGAATTCAGAACCGCCAGCCAAATAGACATCGGCAACGTCAACATCGGGAACTTCCAAGTCGGCAGCATCAGCGGCACCAAATACAACGACCTTAACGCCAACGGCCGCCCCGATCCGGGAGAATTCCCCATTCCCAACTGGCAAATCTACCTCGACCTCAACAACAACAGCCAGCTAGAGTTTAACGAACCTTCTACCCTCACCAACCCGCAAGGCAACTACATCTTCGCCAACCTGCCCCCGGGTACTTACCAAGTTAGGGAAGTCCAGCAGCCAAACTTTCGCCAAACTACCCCAAATCCAGCACCCATAACCATTACCAGCGGGACAAACGTTGGCAATATCAATTTTGGCAACAACTTCAACGCAGGGACGATCGCAGGCACAAAATTCAACGACATCAACAACAACAGCAGCCCAGATCCCGGGGAACCAGGGCTAGCTAACTGGCAAATTTACCTCGACCTCAACCGCAACAACAGGCTCGACGGCGGCGAACCCTTTACTTTTACAAATGTTCAAGGCAATTACGCTTTTGTCAATATTCCCGCAAATACATATTGGGTGAGAGAAGTCCAGCAACCGGGTTTTCGCCAAACCACGCCTGACCCGGGCCCGGTTAACGTTACTTCCAACGCCACTGTCAACAACATCAATTTTGGCAATATCTTTTTTGTCGGCAGCATCAGCGGCTTCAAGTTCAACGACCTCAATGCCAACAGCGTCCGAGACGCAACAGACCCGCCTCTGGCCAACTGGCAAATTTACATCGATCTCAACGGCAACAGCCGCCTCGATCCGGGCGAACCCAACACAATCACAAACCCGCAAGGCAACTACACTTTTGCGAATGTTTCCCCGGGCAGGTATTTGGTGAGGGAAGTCCAGCAACCGGGATGGGTACAGACTACGCCAAATCCAGGCCCGATCGACATAACCGGCAATACCAACGCTGTCGGCGTCGCTTTCGGCAACAATTTTCCCACCGGCAGCATCAGCGGCTTCAAGTTCAACGACTTCAACGCTGACGGTATCAAGGAACCGACGGAACCGACAGTTGCCAACTGGCCGATTTACCTTGACCTCAACAACAACGGCGCCCCAGATCCCAACGAACCTTCGACTTTAACAAACCCTCAAGGTAATTTCTCTTTTATCAATTTGCCTCAAGGCACCTATTTGGTCAGGGAAGTCCCGCAGCCCGGTTTTCGACAAACCACGCCAAATCCGACTCCCATCACCGTGGGTAACGGCACAAATGCCACTAATCTCAGCTTTGGTAATGTATTGGTAACAGGCACGATCCGCGGTGTCAAATTTAACGATTTTAACGCCAACGGCCGCCTAGATCCCGGGGAACCGCCGATCGCCAACTCTACAATTTACATCGACCTCAACAACAACAGCAGTTTAGATCCGGGTGAAGCGAGTACCTTAAGCGATGTTCAAGGCAATTACAGTTTCCGCAACGTTCCGGTAGGTAGTTATGTTGTCCGCGAAGTTCTGCCGCCGGGTTTCCTTCTAACGACTCCGCCTACGGTGGTTGTTGTATCGCCAGAGATTCGGGCTAGCAGCATCGATTTGGTGACGGCAGATGCTGACGGTTGGTCGGCTAAATCCTGGAGTGGCGACCCCCTGACGGATCCCAGCAACTATGCCGAACCTGCGGGTAATATGGGGGCGGATAGCTTGCTTTTGAGCGAGGCTCGTGATAGTTATCGAATTAGTGATTTTTTGGTCGATCGACCTGTTGCCAATTTAGGCAATATTCCCAACTTTGGGCCACAGAATCTCGGTCGGGATACTAATTCACAAATCGGTGAATTTGTCAAGAAAAATGAATTAATAAAAGGGGCGCTCGGGAACTCGGTCAGCACTGTGGGCGCGAGAGATTTCTCGGTTTTTTAGGGTGACACATTCGCTCGATCGCCGGGAATCCCAAACCGCAGATAAAAATAAGGAAGAGGTGAAAGGGCGATCGCGTGATACCCTATTGTTGGCAACCTCCAACACTCAAGCCTAAGTTCCGGCAACTCCGAAGCTGGCTTGTATATTGGGTGCAATATGCAGAGGCAGTAGCATATCTGTAAGTGAGAAACTATCAGGCAATACCCCCTACCCCGATCGGTCTATGGACAGGCAAAGCAAGTCAGATCGAGTCCGGTAGCTCGATCGGTGCTGCATATCGCTGTGCTGGGCGAGCGAGCGAGGCTGCGATCGCCAAGCGCAGCTTTCCCAAGACAAACAAGAACGAGGCCGGACTCGATCGGAGGGGGAAGTCAGTCTTAGGCTTTTAAAGCTCGAAACAGCAAGTATCTACGGACAGAGAAGGCGTGCAAATCTTAAAGATGTTGGCCTCAAATTGCCAGGGTTCTTCAAAACCTGATATACTTGCCAGCGACAAAGCTTGAGGCATTGTTGTGTTAGATGGGGAACATTACCTCAAGAGCAGACGTATGTAAAATCGAGTAGCGGTTGTCAGCTATTAGTAAAAACTACTCAGCAAGTTACAACCCATACAGTAGTCTGTAATTTACGTGGATTTAGGTGTGAAGGAGAGAAATCATGGCTTCAGATAATCGCAGTGCCCAGCAATTACAGCCAGTTGTGGTTGGGAATACTGGTCCGGCAATTTTAGGAATCAAGTTCAATGACCTGAACGCGGATGGCATCAGACAGACCAATGAACCAGGTCTGGCAAATATCCCGATCCTCCTCGAATCAGCCACAAGCAGCAACGGTGTATTTAATCCTGGTACTGGCGAATTCACAACCACGACGGACGCTAACGGCGCGTTCTCATTCATAAATCTTATTCCTGGCAACTACGTACTCACGGAAACCGCAATACCTTCTGGTTTCCGGGCTACTACTCCCAACCCCCTCGCAGTCACTGTCGGCAACACAAACGTCAACGTTTTCTTTGGCAACACAGCAGTTACAGGCAGCCGGATTGTAGGATGCAAATACCTAGACCTAGATGGGGACGGCTTTCGAGATGGTGATGAACCGGGGATTAAAAATGTCAGGATATATATTGATTCAAATGGCAACGGCCAACGCGATGCAGGGGAACAGAATACCCTAACAGACAAAAATGGTGCGTGGTCGTTTAATGTAGCACCAGGCACGTACAAGATTCGGGAAGAACGAGTCAACGGTATCAACGGACAACCCCTAGAAAGAGATTTCCCGCAAAGCACCCCACCCCAAAACATTCCCCTACTGGACGTGACGGTAGCCGCCGGTCAAACCTTTGCCTGCGCTCAAGTTGGCGACACTCCGCTTTATCAAATTGAAGTTAACAAATTTCGGGATATAGACCGCAGCGGCACGCGAAATCTGGTCAATGGAGTTTTGGAACCCCCCATTGCTAACGTACCTTTCATTTTAGATTTGAACAGGAACGGTGGTTGGGATCAAGGCTCCGAACCGATCGCAATTACGGATGCAAACGGAATAGTTACCTTCCGGGATTTGCGAGCTGGCAATTATGCCGTATTGGAAATTTTTCCATCTGTACTGCCTGCTGCAGTAGGTGGCGGTACCCCAGGCAACCTGAATGCTCCAGTATCCACCACTCCCAACCCCGCTCTGGTTTCAGCGCCAGGGCCGCAGGCACGCTTCCAGGGTACGATCAGCAGAGAGCAACCAATCTTAGTAACAGACGCAACCTACACGCTGAAACCAAACGACCCTAAATTCGTAGATACCAACCGCGACGGCATCCAACAAGCAGGAGAAGTTTCTATTGCAGCAACGGGTGTACGACCGATTTTTGCAAACACTCCTTTGCCTTTCCCAGCCACTAACCCCTCACCAGCACTTACCTTTACTCCTGTGTCAGCTAATAATGCTTCAGGAGGGAATACTGGTGTGGGAAACACTAGACCTAACATCACTGTATTCAAATACAATGACCTGAACGCAAACGGTCGCTACGAGCCAACTCAGGGTGAAGCACCCCTTAGCGGTGTCTCTGTCTACCTCGACACCAACAATAATGGGGCTGCCGACGCCGGAGAACCACAACTACAGACTAATGCCCAAGGGAGAGGAGCATTTACCAACTTGGCACCGGGCAATTACACGGTGCGGGAAGTAGTACCCGGTGGTTTCTCGCCTTCTACATCTGCTGTCGTTCCGTTGACTCTCAACACTCAGGACGCTAACGTTACTTTTGCTAATACCCCGAACAGCAACATAACTGGTTGCAAATTCGAGGACTTTAACCTCAACGGCTATCGAGACGGAAATGAACCGGCTATTAGTGGCGTTACTGTGTATCTCGATACCAATAACAACGGCGTCCTGGATTCAGGGGAAGCCAGTACCACTAGCAATCAGTTTGGTACCTTTGCGTTCAACAATTTGGCTCCCGGTACTTATAACCTTCGAGAGGCAACTCCTGCTGGTTTCTTCCAGACGACTCAACCGCTGAATATCGTTCTGGGCCCCAATCAAACTTTTACTTGCGCTTTGGTTGGCAACTCTCGGCGCTATGATTTGCCAGTACCCAAATTCCGAGACGACAACCGGAACGGCATACAAGATGCAGGCGAACCGCCTCTTGCCGATATCCCATTTACTTTGGATTTGAACGGGAACGGTCGCTACGATCCTGCAACTGAACCTCTGGTCAGAACGGACGCTAATGGGATTGCTCGGTTTTCAAATTTGAACCCGGGGACTTACTCGGTTTTGGAAGTCTTCGATCCGAGTGTTCCCAACCCGTTCCCGATCCCAACGGGGCCTAATCCTGTTAACTTTACCGTGCCTGGCCCCACTACAGTGCCTACTGCTGTACCGACGGCCACTGGGGGTACGGCTACACCGGCTCCTATCGATCCGTTGACAAACCCCGGCCGTTCACCCGCGGCTGTGCCCAGCGCCGATATCTTGATCGCTCCTGAGAGTGTAGGTGTTAGCAGCTTTATTCCTGTCTCCAACCTCGCAGAAGAGGTGAGTTCGCTGGTTCAACAGTTTTTCGACAACAACGGTCTCAACGACAAGGACGCTAAATTAATCTTGGGCGCTTCTACTCAGAATACTTCGGGTGCCTGGTTGTAATATTAGGTTGGGTTTCTAGTTCGAGACTCAGCAATTAGCAACTAGCTTGTTTAAACTGCACGTCAAATCATGTTTTGGCGTGCTTTTTGCTGTTTTGAAAATAATTAGAGGCTCGCGGGGCGGGTTTATCGATTTCTTTAATTACCGGAAATATTTTTCGTGAAACCTGCCTCTACAACAAATATATCTCGATGCTGCAAGGGGCGGGTTTTACCGACAATCTTTGAGGAAAACTCACAATTAATATAAACCCGCGCGCCACAATCATGGGTTCGGAAGGCGGGTTTATTTATCTCTTTAATTACTGTCTTTAGTCGTAGGGCGCGATCGGCAAAAAGAATGATTCGCTACCCCAAGAAAACCTTTATTTATAGAGTTATAGAACTTAGAGGAATATTTTATGCCAACTCAACAACAAACCAATCCGGCTCAACATCAAGAACAGCGACCCGGTATTGAATCCGAAATGACGCCGCAACCTCAATCCTTTATGGAGGGGTATCGCGGTACCGACAAATTGCGGGACAAAGTAGCCTTAATTACTGGCGGAGACAGCGGTATCGGGCGCGCTGTGGCGATCGCTTTTGCTAAAGAAGGCGCAGACGTGGTCATCAGCTATCTCAACGAAAATGAAGATGCTAACAAAACCAAAGAGGCGATCGAACAACAAGGCCGCCGCTGCATTGCGATCGCCGGCGACATCGGCGAAGAAAGTGTCTGTCAAAACCTTGTAGAACAAACAGTTAAAGAATTCGGCCATCTCGACATCCTCGTCAACAATGCCGCCGAACAGCACCCCCAACCAAGCCTTGAAGACATCACCGCCGAACAATTAGAGCGCACCTTCCGCACCAACATTTTCTCAATGTTTTTCCTAACAAAAGCGGCTCTAAAACACCTACAAGAAGGCAGTGCAATTATTAACACTACCTCTGTCACCGCTTACAAAGGCAATCAACAATTGCTAGATTACTCCTCCACAAAAGGAGCGATTGTTGCTTTTACCCGCTCTTTGTCTCAAAGTTTAGCTGAGAAAGGAATTCGCGTCAACGGAGTAGCTCCCGGCCCGATTTGGACGCCTCTAATTCCCTCGACTTTCCCCGAAGAAAAAGTTGAGAAATTTGGTGCAGACACCCCCTTGGGACGCCCCGGTCAACCCGATGAAGTTGCCCCGAGTTACGTGTTTTTAGCTTCAAAAGATTCGTCTTACATGACTGGTCAAATTTTGCATCCCAACGGCGGCTCTGTGATTAACGGATAGAAAGGACTTGCGTAGAAATAAAGTACCAGTCAAATAGGGATAATCGTGAGCTCCCATTCTGTAAGGTTTCAGAACGTTGCCACTCCGGTAGATACTGTTGTAATTGCTTTGGTAAGTAAGTCATTGCAATAAACAATAGTATCTTGTAGGGGTGGGTTTTGCTAACCATCACTTCTATAGCGCATCTGAATGATTTGTGTAAAAAGAAAAGTGGTAAGCTCAAATTCCAGAAAAAAAGGGGGTAGACAAGTAGTTAGTCCCAGCAGCGGACGCTCCCACTCGCGACAGGAGGCGATCGAACACCGAATGTGCGGGCGCCCGTGAGCGCTGGCAATCGCAAGTCGGAACACAAAAAGGAGAAAAAAATGTTAAACGATAAAAAAAAATAGGAGAGAGAATTAGAAGAGTTGCCAAACTTTATTTTTCCAACTAAAAATATCACCGAGTGGAAAATATCACAGGCTGTTAAGCCCAGGTTTAAAGGATTTAGTTATTGAGAAATCGAAAAAAAATTAGAATTTTCAACGAATTTTCTTGCACGAACTAACAGAAAATATTTAGCCGGGGGAGTCGCGGCATTAAAGTTACAATATCCCGGTTTAAAGAGCTATTTAACTAAGGAACAGCTATCCGCAACTATCTAGGGGCAATCTCAACCGGAAAACCGGAATCTATCAGAACTAAAAAGATACTTAATCCAATTATAATGTAATATTTAACTCGCGGGAAAGTTACTATTGAATGTGGAAATCTAGTCTATTAAACTGGTAGAATAGCTATTGTAGAAGAATGGGGTAAACAGCAATATATTATTCAATAAAAAACGCTATACTTGGCGAGATATTATCTCAAATCACCAACCAGAAATAGCAGATGGAGAATAGCTAGTGTATGCCTGAGATGAGTGTCAGTTAAAAGGTAGGAAAAACGAGGGTAAATCATATCAATTCCAGTTGTATCGGAATGATTAAACCACAGAGGGCACAGAGAAAGAGAAGAGAGAGATAATAATTCCGATGTCAACGGATTAGATATTACCGTCAGAATGTTCAATAATATCATGTCCGGTCGATTACTGTGATTGCTGTAGGGGCGGGTTCACCAATAATATTTGCCAAAAACGGACCATCGCACAAACGGGCCCCGGCAATTGTATTATGGGCGATCGATCGGACATTATATAAGGTGTTGTTTATTTTGCCCCTAGGGTTCCGAATAAAATCCAGTAGAAAGTATTTGGCTACAAGCTAAATACTTTATTAGAGGTTTTTACGATGTATGTAAAAGTTTTAGCATGGTTAAGAAACTATTTTAATTTTTATTTAAGTTTAAACTTTTCACTCCTCCTCACAAAAAAAATATGATGCTTTTGCACAAATGATTTAGACTTGCTATATATAAGCTCATGAATACAAAAGCACTAACGCCAAGCGTTTAAAAGACATAAACACCTCTAGGAAGTCAAAGCAAGGATTTGTCTGAAAAGCCGGTAACAGGGATAAGTTCTCGTTCCTGAATCGGTCTTACTGGCAGAGGTGTTTTGACATACTCCGGGCGCGTGAACGCACGAGGATTCTAATTCGTGGTTCATCGAAGTCCACTTACTATTTCAAGTTGCCCATCAATAGCAGAGGTGTTCTTCTCCCCACGCTTTCCCTCTTTCAAGGCGGATTCCTCTTGCCCAGAGGTACCGTGTTGCCATTCAACACCCAACATTTTCCTGCCCTTCTTGAGGATATTTCTCGCGGCATTTGTATCGCGGCAAATCTCTACTCCGCAATTAGCACATGAATGAGTTCTGGTGCTGAGTGATTTTTTCGCTCTCTGGCCACAATTAGAACAATCTTGAGATGTATAGGCAGGACTAATAGCCACTACCGCTTTATCCCAGATTTTCCCGTAGTATTCCAACCATTGACTGAATTGATACCAACTAGCATCGGAAATTGACTTAGCCAAATGATGATTTTTGACCGTGTTCGCAATCTGCAAATCTTCATACACCACGATATCGCTACACATCACTAAGTTTCGGGCAAGCTTAATCGCCCAATCTTTCCGCTGGCGTTGAATTTTGAGATGAACTCTTCCACATCTATTCCGTGCTTTATGGTAGTTGTTTGACTGAGGCTTTGCACCTTTAACAAACTTTTTACTCAACCGTCTAGCAGCTTTTTTAAATTTACGCTCAGACTTTCTGAGGAATTGAGGATAGATGACAGCGTTATCATTTTGGTATGAAGGTGAAATACTTCAATCCTAGATCCAATCCCACAATATTACCTGTGTACACTCCTTCCTCTTTGCGGGTGGCATCAAAGCAAAATTGAGCATAATACCCATCTGCTCGTCTCACCACCCGCACACGGTTGATTTTCAAGGTATGGAGATCTTCTCGCGTTTCATTGTTGCAAAATAGAGATAGAGTTCCAATTCCCAAACCAGAGCGTGAAGTTAATGCTCATGCAATCTTCAGACAGCTTCCAGCCGGAAACTTTATATTCTACCGAGCGACAATGTTTTTTGAACTTAGGAAAACCCTTTTTTTTCGCTCCTTGTTTGCACCTAGTATAAAAGCTAGAAATTGCCGCCCAAGCACGTTCTACGCTAGCTTGTCTAGCTGCTGAGTTCAATTTTTGGGCGAAAGGAAACTCTTTAGCGAGATCTTTGCATAGTGTATACAAGTTTGCCTTGCCAACCTTCTCGTTATCCATCCAAAATCTCACAGCTTTATTTCTAATGAACTGCGCCGTCTGGATGGCTTCATCGAGTGCTGAATACTGCTCTCCTGTTCCGTTTTTTAGCTTTGCTTCTCTTACTATCATGGAATTCTTATACCATGCCTAATCACTTTTTATCTGGCAAAATTCCAAATAAAGCTGTCGTGAACGACGGGGCGTTTACCCAAATTTTCGGTAAATGATGAAATGTCTAGTTGTGAGAACTGCTGGACTTGCCAGCGAACGCTTTCAACTCAAGGGCGTCGTGACTGCAGAAGAGGCGCACGCTGCTACTTCGATCGACTGATAATGCGCGCAGCCGGTCTTGATTGAGCAACCTAGCCTTGCGGTCTACCTCCATCATCCACTGGTAGGCGCGCAGTGCGGGCGTGCAGCGCCGTTTCGAGGAACCCATCTCGTCTCGGTAAAAGTAGGCATCGCCTGCGTGTAGCAGCCAACCGTCCGGGGTGTCGATCGCGATGCCGGCATGACCCCGCGTGTGACCGGTAAGCGGGATCAGCAGAATCTCTGGTGGCAGCCCCTCAAGATCGCGGACTGCCTCAAAACCGAACCAAGGTTCGCCCCCCGCCGAATAGTATTTCCAGCTTTTGACTTCATCCCACTGCCCTGGACGATAGCGCCTTTTTGTGATGAAACCGTGCCGATCGTGCGCGGCATCGATTTCCGACTGCATAACGTGTACCGTTGCTTCAGGAAAATCCTCTAGACCACCGGCATGATCGAAATCGAGGTGGGTTAGCACTATATGGCGCACATCGCTTGCAGAAAATCCAAGCTGCTCGATTTGAGCGATCGCTGTGTACTGGCGATCGAACTGGATGTTATTAAAGTGGATAAAGAATGCGCTCAGCCGGGAATAGGGGGACTTGATATCCTGCTGTCCGAAGCCGGTATCAATGAGAACAAGTCCCTGATTCGTTTCAATCAGCAGACAGTGGCAGACGAGGTTCGCCGTCAGCCCGCGACTGAAGCCATCAAAGAGCGCCCCGCCTATCGGGCACATACAGCCACAATTGAGATGGTGAATTTGCATAAATCCTCTGTTACGATGCCTCCGAGGAGCCATCCTAAATGTGTAAGTTCGGGCGTCGTTTCCAAGAGTGTCAACGGAGCATATTCGATCGATCTGTAGGCGCAGATTACTTATTAGCCGACCCTGGTTCAGTAAGTTGACGGTGCTGTTCGGCATTAGCGGTATCAGGCAAGACCTTGCTCACCGTGCCCTGAAGCTTCGTCTTGAGCGATCCTGCAATAATGCTGTCCTTGTCTGCCATCAGCGCCTCAAAACCTTGCTTGGCAACCATAGCCGGGTCATCTTTGGGATCGGCACCCGCCTTAGTATCATCCATTTGGGCCCGATGGAAGAAGTTGGTATCGGTTGGCCCTGGCATCAGCGAGGTGACGGTGACGCCCGTATCCTTCAACTCGTTACGCAGCGCCTCCGAGAACGAGTGCAAAAACGCTTTGGATGCCGCGTAGACTGCCTCAAACGGCCCCGGCATCAGGGCGGCAATCGAGGAAGTGAAGAGGATGCGACCCTGGTCGCGATCGACCATATCCTTCAGTACCCGTTTGGCGAGATGTACGGAGGAGACGACGTTTAGCTGGATCAGATTGAGTTCGTCCTTCAGGTCAGTTTCGCGGGCAAAGTCGCCACCGACACCTACACCTGCGTTAATCGCGATCGCATCCACCGATCGACCAGTCGCCTTAATCTTGCTGTAGAGCGTTTCAACACCGTCGTAGGTAGCGAGGTCTGCCTCCACCGTCTCGACTCGGGCACCTAGCTTCTCGAAGGCAATAGCTGCTTCATTGATACTTGGGCCGGTGGAGGTGACTAGAAGATCGAAGCCGTTTTGAGCGAACTGTTTGGCTAGTTCGTAGCCGATGCCGTTAGAGGCACCCGTCACGACAGCCAAGGGGCGGGTCAAGGAACTGTTCATCTTTCTTCCCTCCTGGAGACCCCCGCCATAGCTGTAATCAGCACGGGGCAGGTGGGAGGAAAGGAGGGGCAGCACTTAGAAGGCATACGAATAACCATCCTTTTTGTGAATATGTTTGCAGTATTTGTGACTGATTCCTTGAACCAGTCCATCAGGTGTTGAGATCTTGAAACTTCCAGTGGCACGAGTGGCTACCCGACCAAGATATGTCCCAATCTTTTTTCCAGAAGTGACAACAGCTGTAACGATGTCACCCGTCTGAAATCCTTTGTGGAATTTGGTTCTTGAGCAATAACAAACCGGAAACCCAAACTTATCAGTGCGGCACTGCTGGTGAGTGCCGTGACCCTTGGCAGCAATCAGTAGAGGCTTAATAGCTGCTGTGATTAACTGTTCTGGTGTCGATGCTCCAACGCAAGCTGCGTCCCAATAGTGAGTCTTTTCCAATCCTCGGATAGTTCGGTTGTACTTAGTGCGTCCACCTGTGGCAACCTCAACAGGCAAGCCTGTTTTCTTGAGGTTTTCGTACAAGTTCGATCGGGTTGCATTGACGGCGGCTGTATCTGCTAAGGGTCTTTTGGCTTGAGACAAGATTCGTAAGAGCTTGTCTGGTTTACCCTTGAGAAAATCTTTGATATCTTGGTTTCCTTTTTTCTGATTGCAGGGATTACAGGGTAAACACAGATTACTGACTCGGTTAGAACCTCCTTTTGAGCGAGGATTTATATGCTCAATCTCAAGAGGAGTGTCTTTTACACCGCAGTAGGCACAGGTTCTCTTCCATTTCTCCAGTAAAAATTCGCGAATCTCGTAACCAGCTAAGGTTCCTTGCTGATAACCAACCCCGCTAATTTCAGAGTCTTCCATCTGTTGAGTGTCAAACCTGACTAACTCCTGGGATATGGCAGTAATTTGACACAGTGATGATACGCGCTTAACCCAAGTCAAGATGTTGGAGACTCTGCTATTTAGGGATGGCGGCAACCATCCTTTAAGACGGGTGCGATTTAGGAACCGAGGTTTGCGATAACGAGTTTTACGGTTACGACGTGAGCGCCTTAACTGACGACGTGAAGTCAAAGCATCCCGAATCTGAAACCCTCGGTGCTGTAGTTCGGTTACCCAAACAACTTCACCTGTACTGTCGTTGATAAGTGCTAGTCCAGTGGTTTTCGCACCAGGGTCAATTTTGACTCGAAGCGATGCTATCTGTGGGTTGGCAACTTCATCCTTTAGTATCACGGTGAAAGGGTAGCGCCGAAATACGGCAGCCTTCCCTTGAGACAACAACATTCTTGCCCTACCGGGATAGATAGGATTGAGAGGTTGTTTGTTGGTATCTAAAACGAAAACTTTACTCACGAATGAGTCTCCTTGCGGGTAATGTTAGCTTCGACAATGTTTAAGGTCGGTACTATCTCAAAAGCACTGCCTCCCAAATGGCTGTTTAACTTCTGAGTTCTAGAGCTTGGAACTAGCTACGCATCCCAAGGTAGGAATTTTAACGCTTGCCTTAAACTGAGGTATCTCTACCTGAGTCTGGTCAACTAGGGCTGTGTTTCAAGCCCCCACTAGAATCGGTACTCCGATTTAGTGGTGGGTTGTTGACAACTGTCCAAACTCCTGTGTAACTGCTCCGTACTCATGTGTCTGAGCTTTCTTTTTTTTCTACCAGACAACCTGTGTGACTGTGGCTTTTCAACTTTTACAATCCTAGGAAGGCAGCAGTGCGATCGCATCTTTCCAGGGACGTATCGCTATTGTGTTTTAGATATCTCCAATAACTCCCAAAGTCTATCCCCGCTTCAGCTTGTTTTTTGGCTGGCTGCCTCCCAGATCCGGGCAGGCAGCCAGAAACCAATTGATAGAGGTACGCGGTGGCCGCAGGCAAGCAGGAGAGGGCGATAGTTAGTTTCCACATTGAAGACTCTCGATCGGATGGTGCAGTAATAACCCACATTCCGCACTTCTTAACATAGTCAAAAATATGTTGACGATAAAACGTCATCCTAGGAATTTAATCGCCAACATATTCTCGATAAATAATGACTATTGAAAACCCATAAACACTCCTTAATAAAAACTCATATTTCTACATATCAGCGGAATGCGTGTAGACAAAGAATTACAGCCATTTCGTACCAAAAAATCCCCAATTAATATTAAGGTTTGCGGAATGTGGGTAATAATAATTGCACCAGAGTGGTAAGATTTTTTTGGCAAGTAGAGGTATTTACCATGAATCTCTTTCAAAAACTAACTTCTCTGACACGTCGAGTAGTAATTGTATTGGCTCTTGTTGGTATGCTTGGTATCAGCTTTAGTGTTCCAGCATACGCGGCTACACCTGCTAGATTTGCCTTTGAGTACCCACCCGCCTCCGATCAATTCGTTATTGAACTCACTGATGAGAGTAAGATCCAACAAGCCCGAAATATACTCAATGGAACCGAGACAAATGACACCCATGTACTCGGAAGAATCATAAAAACATCTGCTCCCTACAATTCAAAATGGAGCTATCAATTAGATCCAGCGTCTATCAGCTTCTTTGGCTACGCGATAGAAGTTTGTGATGCTAGAATTGGCTACGTCGAAGACCACCTTGATGAAGTGGGTGGAGCATTTTTACCCGGTGGTTTCTGGTGTCCTTGGAATTCACGGCTAGTCAAGGAAATTCAGTAACGCGAAAACTTTCAGTCAAAATGCGATCGCATTTTTCTGGAGTTAACACCTGTTGTCGAAGAGCCTGGTTTTTCTGGTGTAGGTCGGCAATCACTTTTTGTGCCGCATCCAGTTCCTCTTTAAGTCTAGAAACTTCTACCTTCAGTTGTGCTACTTCAGAATTTTGAAAGGATGTACGTATCTTCTCAACAGCCGGGTTGTATGTGATAATCCCGCCACCAGGTTGGTAGCGGGATTGATAGGTTGCAGTTTAGCTATTCTCTAGTTTGGCTAGAGTGAAACTTAGCCGACTGCTGAATTAGCTCTGGCTAGCCATTTCTTGCTGCATCGTGCTTTTGGCTTCTTTGAATTGAGTAGCCATTTGTTCCATTTGTGCTTCGCTCAGGTTGCGGCGAATTTGAGGGAACATATCGTTTTCTTCTTGTCGAACGTGATCCTGAACCGCTTTTTGGAGCTCTTTGATTTGCTCTTTGAAATTAGAATCAGTGGGGTTGAGAGCCTTAATTTGGGCAAGCATCTGCTTCATTTCTGCTTGCTCGTCGAACAGTTCTTGAGTATTGCCGTAGTAGCTGCGAACTGCGGGATAAACAACTTGTTCTTCTGCTTCGGCGTGAACGCTGAGGTCTTTGTAAAGTTGACCGAAGAATTCTTGCAGTTTGTGAGGATCGTCGGTGCTTGCGATTTCCATAAATAGGGTATCGGTTTTCCGGTGATCCATTGAGATGATTTCGGTGATGTTCATCTCATCTTTGGTGCGGGTAACTGCTCCGCCGATGATGCCAGTCATGGCTGCCATTGCATCTTGCACGCGCGCCCAAACGCCTTGGTCGGGGTCTTTGCCGGTCAGTTCGCGGACACCTAAAACTTCGAGAACTCCTTTGAGTTGTTCTTGGTGAGCGCGGTTTTCAAAGTTAACTGTGTTGAGGGGAGTAATAGCAGCTTCGATGTCGGCGCCGACTACTTGAGCGGCTTTGTGAATTAGCAAGCCGGCCATTGTTTGTTTGTGTTTGAGCAGTTCGTGCTGGGTGACTTTTTCAAACAATGTGAGTTCAGATCCTTGCATGAGTTTCTGAACTTCTTCAATCATTTTTGTGCTGGTTTCTTTGGGCTCGGCTTGAATGCCGTATTGCACGATCGTGGTTTCTAATACGCCCAGGTTTTTGCGATCGTCCTCAAGCATATCCCGGAAGCGCTGGGCTAGTTCGGAGTCGTTGCAGGAATTGATGAACAATTGCTCGTTGGCGATCAACAGGTTTTGCAGCGCTTTCATGTCTGCTAATTTAGTTGCGATCGCTTGGCGCTTGGTATCTTCTAAGGTAGCTACCATCTGTCGTTTCTCCTCTCAAGGTCTTTAGTGTTCTTACATCTTTTAATTTATGGAAATATTCCGATCACACCCTCTTTCTCCCGACTGATTCATTAATATCCCGCGCAACCTATTGACTTTTGAACAAAAAAATGGTAAGTATTTGAGACTGCTTAAAAAAAAGCAAAAAGCAAAAAATAACTGATGAGTAAGGATTAATGGCAGAAGACTCCGCCCAAAAACGGATACCGTGCCACGTAACTCCTGTCGCGATCGGCTCAAAATTTTAGACTCTTGTTCCAGCCCCCAGATTCATCTGTGCAGTAAATCTAAAATCTAAAATCTAAAATAGACTGACTGATGATTTCTGTATCAATTAATCCCGATCGCAGAGCCCTAAAGCGCTACCATAGTTGCAGCCGAAGTTAACTAAAGTTTAAGAATAACTAGCTTGTCTCAACTGCTCACTGCTTTAGAGTTCCCAGCCAATGTCTGGAAGCTCAACAACGGGTTAACGGTCATTCACCAGCGGCTCTCGGCCACACCCGTGGTCGCCCTAGACGTGTGGGTGAGGGCTGGCGCTACGCTGGAGCCGGATTCTTGGTCGGGAATGGCTCATTTTCTAGAACACATGATATTTAAAGGGACGGATTCGATCCCCCCTGGAGAATTTGACCAAGTAATAGAAAATCGCGGCGGTGTCGCGAATGCAGCTACAAGTCACGACTACGCCCATTTTTTCGTCAACGCAGCAGCCGATTATTTAGCAGAAACTGCCCAGCCGCTGGCAGAATTGCTGCTGCGCGCTTCGATTCCCGATCGGGAATTCGATCGCGAGCGAGATGTGGTGCTAGAAGAAATCCGCCAAGCTCAAGACAATCCCGATTGGCTGGGTTTCCAAGCCATGATGGAAACAGTTTACCAGCGACATCCCTACAGGCGCTCGGTACTCGGCACCGAAGAGCTGCTGATGTCGCGAACTCCCCACGAAATGCGCTGTTTCCACCGATCGCACTATCAGCCGGAAAATATGACTGTGGTGGTAGTTGGGGGAATTGACGAACAACAGGCCAGAGATGTTACGGAGAAAGCATTCGAGCAGTTTTCGGATCGGTGGGATTGTCCCCAATTCACCGCTGAGGCGGAACCGCCACTGATAGAAATTCGCCGTCAAGAACTCTGTCTCCCCCGATTGGAACAAGCGCGGCTGATCATGGCCTGGACGGGCCCGGGAGTTGAACACTTGCAAAGTGCTTGCGGCTTGGATTTGCTGTCGGTGTTGCTCGCAGATGGGCGGACTTCGCGTTTAGTCAGGGAACTGCGGGAAGAATTACAATTGGTACAGGCGATCGACAGCACTTTCTCGCTGCAACGGGAATCGAGTTTATTTACTATCAGTGCAGTCTTGGATGCGAAGGATATCGAACAGGTGGAATCTCGGATTTGCGATCGACTTTGGCAATTACAGTCTGAGCCGGTTTCCGAGGTAGAATTGCTCCGCTGTAAGCGCTTGCTGTGCAACGATTTTGCTTTCTCGCTGGAAACGCCGGGACAGCTAGCGGGTCTTTACGGATATTACAATACGATCGCCACTGCGGAATTAGCCCTCAGCTATCCCACCAGAATTCAATCATTTGGACCCTTAGACCTCCAGCGCCTGGCTCAACAATATCTCTCTCCCAGACGCTATACGGCCGTGGTACTCAAACCAATCTAATAATAGTTCACTGTTGATTGTTCACTGTTGACTGTTCACTGTTAACAGCAACTAGGTTGGGTTGAGACATGAAACCCAAGTCTATTAATTGGAAATTTGAGATTTGTCCCTCAATCTACAATCTCAAATCGCCAATCTCAAATCGGATGATCGGTAACGCTCACGCTCTACCCATCCTACGAATAATCATGACTAACAGCCAACAGTCAACAGTCAACAGTCAACAGTCAACAGTCAACAGTCAACAGTTAACAAAGAATTCAATGAAAAATGAAATCCAGCGCACGGTTTTAGACAACGGTATTGTTGTCTTGGCAGCAGAAAATCCAGCAGCAGATATTATTGCAGCTAGGATATTCCTGCGGGCCGGCAGTCGCTACGTGCAGCCGGAACAAGCAGGATTGTGTCACTTGCTGTCGGCGGTAATGACTAAGGGAACCGATCGGCTGTCTTCGCTGGAAATTGCCGAGCGTGTAGAATCGGTGGGAGCGAGGTTGAGTGCCGACTCTACTACAGACTATTTTTTAGTGAGTTTGAAGACGGTTTCTGCGGATTTTGAGGAGATTTTGGAGTTGGCGGCGCAATTGACGCGATCGCCCACTTTCCCGGAAGCTGAAGTCGAACTCGAACGCCGCATTGCTATATCGGCAATTCGATCGCAGCAAGAACAGCCATTTGCGATCGCCTTTGAGCAATTGCGGCACGCGATGTACCAGGAACACCCCTATGCTTTCTCTCCCTTGGGCACGGAAGCTACGATGTCAAAGCTAACCAGAAACGAGCTCGAAGAGTTCCACAAAACCTATTTCCGTCCCGATAATGTAGTTATTGCTGTAGCCGGCAGAATATCGACCGAAGATGCGATCGCCCTGATCGATCGAACTTTTGGCTCCTGGAAAGCGCCTTTAACACCCCTGCCAACTTTAACCGTCCCCCCCCTATACCCCTCCCCTCAATCGGTCGTTACTGCGCAAGATACGCAGCAATCAGTGATTATGCTGGGCTACCTCGCACCCTCTGTCAAAAATCCCGACTATGCAGCGATTAAGTTGCTGAATACTTATTTGGGTAACGGTTTGTCGAGCCGGTTGTTTGTGGAATTGCGGGAAAAGCGGGGCTTGGCTTACGACGTTTCCGCAGTCTACGCGACGCGCTTGGACACGGCTCAGTTTGTCGCGTACATGGGTACGGCGCCGGAAAATACGGCGACTGCTTTTGAAGGATTGCGCGCAGAAGTCGATCGACTCATCAGCATCCAACTAAGCGAGGAAGAATTGCAATCTTGCAAGAATAAAATGCTCGGTCAATATGCTTTAGGAAAACAAACTAATTCGCAAATTGCCCAAGTTTTAGGGTGGTATGAAATTTTGGGATTGGGAATTCAGTTTGACCAGCAATTTCAAGAAGAAATTGCACAGGTGACCGCTTCACAGGCGCGGGATGCTGCTAAGAAATACTTCATCGAACCGTATATTTCTTTGGTCGGCCCGGAGGCGGCGATTGCAGAGTTGGGTGTAGCGGCTGTTTGTTGAGTAGGAAATTGGCGATCGAACTTTTCACAAGTTCGATCGAGGCGATCGCAGATAAAAAGACTTTTCGCTTAACAATTATTGGTGCTTTGCGATCGCTTTTAACCTTTCCAAACTTAACAACAAAGCCAACTATTCTTGCTGGCATTATCTAGAACTGAAACCGACCACCTCAACGAACTTTTTGCTGCTGGTATAACGTTCAGGTTGAGCGGTTGCAAATAGCACTCCTAGCACCACCAGCGACTTTCAACAATCCCCTCCAACCGAATTGTTAGGTTGCGCGGTTAGCTTAACGATTCCGCGATCCCGCCTTTGCTAAATAGACAGTAGGTGTAGATCGCTAGACATTCGCTTAATCTAACTCAAATCGTTGCCAATCGATCTGATCACACAAGGGTTATGATTGTCATTCATACGCAGCCGACCCTTTGCAAAGCCTTGTCGGAATTTTTCGATATCACAGGCGGTTGCGGGGTCATTGGGATCGGGTGTCTGCCGATCGATAAATTTCCTTGAGCGCTCAGAGATGAGCCAACCCAGAGGCAACTTAACGCCATCACCTGACTTTTTCAGGAACAAGGTTCTGAATTTATATTTGAGTGGATCGTCAATCCCATCATTGAGCGTGAACGTAGACAACTCAACAGCACTGCTGCTGCGAGACTTGCGCGCCCTAAACAAGGTACGAACTGGCGATAAAACCTCGTTGAGTCCTACACTCTTGAGTTGAGTTGTAGGCTCGTTCAATGGCCCATCAATTAAGGATAGGTAGACAATTTCAAAGGTTGTTCCGTAACCCTTAAGTCGCTGTAAGCTGCGCCCAATGTCCAAAGCGGTAGGAATACCAGAATTATCAAAATAACCGCCATCAGCCAAATGCAATTTACTTTTGTCCTTACTGCGTTGGTACCACCCTACAGGGGTGAAGTAGGGAAAACGAGCACTGAGGCCGGCCGCTGTACTCAGTTTCAAATCTAGATCGGGTTCATCAATGGCAATATTTTCTTTGTTGGGCAAATTAATCTGAAAGGGGCTGATCGCCAGGCGATCGCCAGTTTCGACAACAGTTGTGTTGAGAACCAGTGCAGGGGCGATGCCCTGGGGCTGCCAGTATTGGTAAAAAGACTGCCGCAAGGGATTATCGTGATTTGGAAGAGACAGCTTATCCCAAGCTTTTTCAAACGCAACTTCCAAACCTCTTCCCCGATCCCAATCGTATATTGGGAAAAACATAAATCGCTGAATCATGTCAGGGAATAGCCCCATCGTTAGGAGGGGCGTAAGCAAGTCACTGCTAAACAGTTTGCTAGCCGTTTGGCTAAGGGATTTACTACTAATTCCACCAAATTTCACCAAACTTGAAAAGGCAGAAGCCCCCAAGCTACCGCCAGAAACACTACTGATTGCAAATATATGCTGAGGAAAACTTGGAAAATATTCTGTTAGCTTTGTGAAGGCTGTCGCTGCATGATAAGCGGCATAGATACCCCCACCTTGAGCCGCAGCGATATAGACAGGATAGGGTTTATTTGAGAATCGATCGAGATCGGGGCGATTAGCTAACCATTGCTGAAAACTAGATTCTAAAGTTGGAAGGACTGACTTTTCGGGTTTGCTGAATTGTCGAAAGCGGTGATTGTCATTAAAATCAAATGCGCTAGAAACAACAATCAACACGATTAGAATCGTAATCCCAGGTATTTTGTTTTGCAGACTCCAGTCGTAAATAGTTGAAAAAACAATCACCAGAATCGTCAATGATATTGCCACCACACTAATTGAACCCAGGCGATCTGGAAGAAATGTCGGAGGCAATATCAACCCTAAGGCGAGGGAGCCCAGCAGAGAAATTAAACAAGTAATAACAACTTTTGTATTTCGTGATTTTTCCGTCTGCCAAGAAAACAGCGCCACATTAAAAAATACTAGCAACAAAAAAACACCAACTAAACCAAAAGACAAAGGTGCATCTTGTGCTGCCACGAGCATAGGGAAAGATAAAACAATAAAAACAAAGCAGGCAATATTAACAAATATATTTTCAAAGTCTTGCCCAAATAGACCTTCACCTTTCTTGTTAGAGGCCAAGGCACCTAGGAAATTTGAGTCTTTTAAAAATTCAATTCGGTAAATTATTAAACAACCTAAAATTCCTAATAAGACTATATTGCTAAACATCCACACTAGCAAAAAAATCTTGGGAGTAGGAGCCGATAAGTTCTGCAATGTTTTTTGGGTCTCCCAAGTGCCATAAGCAAGGCAAGCCAGTGGTATAGCACCTAGCCCACGAGGTGCAATTTTGTATAACAAATCGAATTTTGGATTGTAGAATTCAGGAAGACGAGCTTCATAGCATATCTCAAGTAAACGTGCCGCGAACCACACACCAAGTGAAAGCAAAGCAACCAATACTGTAGAAAAAACTGCCTGAGCTACATTATTATCGAAAGCAATTACACGATAGACCTCAATGGTTTGATCTATCTGGGTAAAAACATACCCAGATGCGACTGCAATTGTCAGAGGCACTTTTAAATATATCAAAAACTGCACGATAGGTTTAAGCTGGTCTTCAAAGCAATTAGAAATAATTTCTATTAATTTATTTCTGTTATCAATTTCAGCCATATCTCACTAACCAATGACTTTAAAGGAACATCTTTATCTCGAAATAACTGCAACCTAACGTCTAAACTGAGCGGAAAACGATCGCCTCTGACTCAAACCTAAAACATTGCGATTTTGTCATATCCAAGGATTCCTTAGGCATCAATGAGGGCGTAACAATTATTTATACTTTGCCCTCGCCGATAACTTCAGCTTGACTAACATCATAGCTGTTAGTCAGCTCCAATAATTTGTTATACCCGATCGCTTAACAATTATTTATGCTTCGCGATCGCCGATCGCTTTACGGCAGTTACCAACGAAGCCGACCATACAGCTTTTATCTGCATTCGTATCTAAACTCGATCGCCCGCAAGCATTAAACACGGGAAAAATTTCAGCAGACTTCAATTGAACCTTTTGTGTTCCCGATCGGTCTAAATTCAAGACAGACCCATCAGGTCTAATTGATATGTACTTCGTAAAGCATTTTCAGATTAAAAAAGAGCTGACTCCCTGGCTTAGCGGACTCCTCGCCGCTTCCCTGCTGGCAGGAGTAGGCTACACAGCTTACAGCCAACTCACAGTCAAATCCAGCCGCGAAACCAGGCGCAGGGAAAAAACCGTTGCTGTCGAAAGGGTGAACCTGCCGATTACAATTTCGGCAAACGGCACAATTGTGCCCGAACGTTCCGTTAACGTCAGCCCCAAAACTTCGGGAATGCTCAAAAGTTTGCTTGTCAAGGAAGGAGATAAAGTTGAAAAAGGGCAGATTCTCGCCTACATGGACGACTCCAACCTCCAAGGCCAACTTACCCAAACTCGCGGACAACTCGCAGCCGCAGAAGCAAACCTGCAAAAATTGCTCAACGGCACTCGCACGCAGGACATTGCTGCGGCTGAGGCAGTGTTAGCAGAACAACAGGCAAGTCTGGAAAAATTGCTCAACGGCAATCGAACCCAAGACATTGCTGTGGCTGAGGCACAACTAGCTGAACAACAGGCAACTTTGCAAAAATTGCTCAACGGCAATCGCAGCCAAGATATTGCCGTAGCTGAGGCACAACTAGCTGAACAACAGGCAAATTTACAAAAATTGCTCAAGGGCAATCGGCCTGAAGACATCGCCCAAGCAATTGCCAAACTCAGAGATGCCGAATACGCCAAAAACCAAGCTGAGGAAGACTTTCAGAGAAATCAGGCACTCTATAATGCCGGAGCCATTGCTTTGCAAGTTGCCAACAACTCCCGCACCGCGCGCGATCGAGCTCAAACGCAAGTCAGGCAAGCCGAACAAGCTGTAGCTTTGCTGAAAGCGGGTACTCGCCCCGAAGAAATCGCTGCGGCGCGGGCTGCTGTGGAGCAAAAACGGCAAGCTTTGACCCTGGCGCGATCGGGCGCACGCCCGGAAGACATCGCAGCAGGGCGGGCCGCTGTGGAGCAAAAACGGCAAGCTTTGGCCCTGGCGCGATCGGGCGCACGCCTGGAAGACATCGCAGCAGCCCAGGCCGCAGTGGAGCAAAAACAGCAAGCTTTGGCGCTGCTAGAAGCCGGTTCCCGCCCCGAAGACATCGCCCAAGCCCGCGCTCAAGTTCTGGCCGCTAGAGGCAGCCTGCAAAGCGTTCAAGCGCTGATCGGCGACACTGTGCTGCGGGCTCCTTTCACTGGCACTGTCACCCGCAAGTACGCCGATCCGGGCGCTTTTGTGACTCCCACTACGGCAGGTAGTGCGGTTTCTTCGGCGACTTCTTCTTCAATTTTGTCCTTAGCTTCAAAAAATCAATTAGTAGCAAACGTAGCAGAAACTAATATTTCTCAGATTAAGATTGGGCAGGCTGCATCTATTCAAGCCGATGCTTTTGCGGGAAAGACTTTTACAGGTAAAATCACTCAAATTTCGCCTCAGTCGATCGTCCAGCAAAATGTGACAAGTTTTGAGGTAAAAGCGGCAATTATTAATGACGATCAACAAATACTGCGATCGGGAATGAATGTGAATGTGGAGTTTAAGGCTGGTGAACTCAAAAATGTTTTGGTAGTTCCGACTGCGGCAATTGTCCGCCAACAAAGGGAAACGGGGGTTTATGTTCCCGGTCCACAAGATGGCAAACCTGCTTTTATGCCGATTAAGACTGGTATCACGGTGGATGACAAGACGGAAGTGCGATCGGGTTTGAAAGGAAATGAAAAAGTGCTGATGAGTTTCCCCCCGGGATTGCGGCCTAGATCCCAAAATCGATCGTCGGGTGGAATCCCGGGTTTGCAACCAGGTGGGGGAACGCGCTTGCGTTAGCAGTCATTAGTCTGCGAGTTAGTCCGCGAGTGAGTCCGACAGTCCGACAGTCCGACAGGGATTGAAATCCCTGTCTCATAGCGAAAGTCCTCTGAAAGAGGACTGAAGAGTAAGTTGATCTACATCAGTTTCAGACGAATTTTCAGTCGGTTTCAACCGACTTTAGCTATGAGACTGGGGTTGAAACGAACGGCGGACCGTGCCACAAATCCTATCGTTTCCGGCTGCATCATCAGACAAATTTTCAGTCGGTTTCAACCGACTTTAGCTATGAGACTGGAGTTGAAACGAACGGCAGACCGTGCCACAAATCCTATCGTTTCCGGCTGCATCATCAGACAAATTTTCAGTCGGTTTCAACCGACTTTAGCTATGAGACGGGGGTTGAAACGAACGGCGGATCGTGCCTGGTATTAGTGCTTGACAATTACCAATTATCTATTACCTAATTAGCCAATGAAATTACAGACTCGCCCCCGCACCAATAAAATCTCTAACGTTCAACTAGCGTTCATGGCGACAGAGGCGCTGTGGAATAATAAGTTGCGTACCAGTTTAACTATGTTGGGCGTAATTATTGGGATATCTTCGGTAATTGCCATTACTTCCGTGGGACAGGGTGTACAAAAATCAACTGAAGAACAGTTAAAGGCTTTGGGTACAAATGTGCTGTTGGTTTTATCCGGCGCTTCGCGATCGGGCGGTGTCAGTCAGGGAAGCGGTTCTGCTACTACCCTTACTTGGGATGACGCTAGGGCGATCGGCAAACAAGCTCCCGCAGTTAAGGCGATTTCGGCTTATTTGCAGCGCCAAGTGCAAGTGGTTTATGGCGGACAAAATTCATTTACTTCGATTTTGGGAACGGATTTAAACTATCCAGATGTCAAGAACATTCAACCCCAAGAAGGACGGTTTTTTAACGAGGATGAATTGAATGCTGCTGAGCCAGTAGTTGTCCTCGGTTCTAAGGTGCGGGACGAACTTTTTGGAGCCGGAGTTAATGCGCTATCCTCCGATATTCGCATTCAGGGAAACCGCTACAAGGTCATTGGAGTGATGGAACCTAAGGGATCGGTAGGGGGAACCGATCAGGACGATCGAGTGTATATTCCCCTCAAAAATATGTCTTCGCGGATTGTGGGGAGAAATTCTTTAGCGGGGATTGCGATATCGGGTTTTTGGTTGGAAACTGCGAGCGAAGCTGATTTAGCGGATGCTCAATTTCAAGTGGAAAATATCATGCGCTTGCGCCACAATATTTATCCGCCACAACCGGATGATTTTCGAGTGGTAAATCAAACTGAGATCGTTAATACTTTCAGCAATGTGATAGGTTTATTTACGGTGATGGTGGGAGCGATCGCCGGAATTTCGTTGGTGGTTGGCGGCATCGGTATTGCTAATATTATGTTGGTGTCTGTTGTGGAACGCACTAAGGAAATCGGGATTCGCAAAGCCGTAGGTGCTACTAATGCAGCAATACTCATTCAATTTATGGCGGAATCTATTTTAGTTTCCACGGTGGGGGGAACGGCGGGTATTGGGTTGGGAATTGCGATCGCCTTTGGGGCTTCGACAGCGTTCAAATTTCCGTTTGTGGTTTCTGTATGGTCGATCGCGGCGGGTTTTGGGCTATCCTTTACTGTAGGCTTATTAGCTGGAGTATTGCCGGCTCGGAATGCGGCTCGCTTAGATCCGATCGCAGCTTTGCGGAATGATTGAAGTTAGTGAGGTTCGCCCCCTTTAAATTGAACACTCCTGGACGCACGAGCGGTCTGAAACCGGGTTTGATGGACGATCGCACTTCGTTGTCGGCCACAGATTCGCTAACGCGACTCAGACAAAAATTACGTCAAAAATGGCTGCAAACGGCGACAGGTAAAGGGTTTGAGATTTTGGGAACAGTCTTGGATTGACAACGGTTTCACCTCTGATATCAAATCCGCGCTTCATCGTCGGGCGTAAAATCGAGTCAACACTCAACACTCAACCATCATGTAGTTTTTCGACTGACAGTTAACAGCCAACAGCCAACAGTCAACAGTCAACAGTCAACAAACTCTTTCCCTTACCTAGACTGCGTTTTAGGTCTTTTAGGGGCGAGAAAATTTCTAAGTCCCATTAGAAATAATATACGTTTATTCAAATATAATAACAAAAACCCCTTATCCAACACGCAATTTCCATGTTAGAAGCATTGGTATTGGCAACAGTATTTTGCGGATTTTTTGGTATCATCTTCAAAAAGAACCTGATCATGAAAATCGTCTGTATGGATGTCATGAGTACAGGGGTTATAGCCTATTACGTGGTGGTGGCATCGCGAGAAGGCTTGCTGACACCAATTATTGCAAAAGGGAAAAATGTCGCTTACGCCGATCCGGTTCCCCAGGCGGTGATCTTGACGGCGATCGTGATCGGCTTTTCGATTCAGGCTTTAATGCTGGTCAGTGTGATGAAGCTGGCACGAGATAATCCGACATTAGAAAGTAACGAAATCGAGATGAATAATACCCCATGAATACCCTGACGCTAGCCTGGATTGGACTCCCGTTTTTTGTCGGGTTTACTATTTATTTGATTCCGAAGTTTGACAAGTATCTCGCAATATTCGGAGCGATCGCGTCCGCTGCCTATGCGTTCCAGCTTTTTGCTATGCCGTCAGCGGTGACGCTGGAGTTACTGGATAATTTCAGTGTTACTTTGCTAGTCGATCGCTTGAGCGGCTATTTCATCTTAACCAATGCCTTAGTCACAGCAGCGGTGATTATCTACTGTTGGCCCACAGATAAGACGGCATTTTTTTATGCACAGATTCTGATGGTGCACGGCAGCCTGAATGCGGCCTTTGCCTCTAGTGACTTTATCAGTTTATATGTGGGATTAGAGGTCAGCGGCATTGCGGCGTTTCTCTTGATTGCCTATCCTCGCACCGATCGATCGATTTGGGTAGCCTTGCGCTATCTATTTATTAGCAACACGGCAATGCTGTTTTATCTAGTCGGTGCCGTGCTGGTTTATAAGGCAAGTCATTCGTTTAGTTTTGCAGGCTTGGGCGCAGCGCCCCCAGAAGCGACCGCTCTGATCTTTATGGGACTCTTAGTTAAGGGAGGTGTGTTTGTATCGGGGTTATGGCTACCGTTAACTCACTCGGAAGCAGAAACGCCTGTGTCGGCTTTGCTGTCAGGGATTGTGGTCAAAGCGGGTGTATATCCCCTCGTGCGCTGTGCGCTGATGGTGGAGGAGGTGGCACCCATCGTCGAAATCTTTGGCGTCGGAACGGCGCTGCTGGGCGTGTTCTATGCCGTTTTAGAAAAAGATAGCAAACGGATGTTGGCTTTTCACACGGTTTCGCAGTTGGGCTTTATCCTCGCTGCACCGTCCGTGGGTGGGTTTTATGCGCTGGCCCACGGTTTGGTCAAATCGTCGCTGTTTCTGATTGCAGGATCGTTACCGAGTCGTAATCTGAAAGAATTGAAACAGAAGCCGATCGATACCAAGATCTGGATTGCCTTAGTCATAGCTAGCTTATCAATCTCTGGCTTTCCCTTGTTGGTTGGCTTTGGGGCAAAGGTGTTGACGGTGAAGAATTTGGGACCCTGGGAAACGATCGCGATGAATGTCGCAGCAGTCGGAACAGCAATCTCTTTTGCTAAATTCATCTTTCTACCCCGTGGCGGACAAACAGCAGCCAAACCCGGTTTTTGGCCTGCGGTGTTGCTGTTGCTAGCTGGGCTGATTGGAGCCAATGCTTTTGATCTTCAGGCTTATACGCTGGAAAATATGCTTAAGGCGATCGCCATCATCGGCGTTGGTTGGTCAGCCTATTTTCTAATTTTTCAACGCACGGCAATCAAACTGCCACGTATGCTTGAAGAATTCGATCATTTGGTCGGTTTTATGAGCTTGATTTCGCTCCTACTATTCTGGATGGCATTACCCACATGATTGGACAGCTAATATTAAGACTGACGATCTGGTTTCTACTTACTGCCGATTTTAGTTTGGCAAATATTGCGATCGGCTTCCTCATTGCTTTCCTGTTGCCGCGCAGCTACGCACCCCCGGAACCTTTGAGGGAATGGTTGGGGGTGTTGGGTAAAATCTTCATGGCGATTCCGATAGCTTATCTGGAAGCTTTTGAACTCATCTTCCGCCCCCACAGACACGAAGATGTGATCATGGAAAAAGTGCCAAACCATCGATCGCCCTTGCTGATCTTCCTAGATGTCTTCCTGATCACTTTTACTCCCAAGACGATTGTCGTGAAATATCACGAAGAGGGTTTTTACGAAGTACACCTAGTGCGACGGACATCAAACACGTAGCTAAACTTTGTTTCTGAAGGATTTAACCGCTCTTGACGCAGAGTCAGAGAAGAGAAGAGAGAAATGAAGAATTCCGATTGAGCTAAGTAAGAAAAATCAGGAGGTCACATAATTGAACAACTTAAACAACTTGATTCTAATTGCCATGATTTTGGCTTTGCTCATACCCATGTACGAGGTATGGAAAGATCATGATATCTGGCAGACAATGTTGGCGTTTGCCAGTATTTCGACGAAGACGGCAATCATCGCTCTCGTCATATCCGTATGGCGCGATGATTGGATGATCGGTGTGGTGGCGGCGATTATCCTCAGTGTGGGTAATGCTGGCTTGATGTTGTTGGCACAAATAATCAAACGTATCACTGAAGCATGATCGTAATAGATGTATTGAGCTATACCTGCATCGGTATAGGGATTTTTTTCTGGTTTTGGGGTACTTCTTACCTACTTGGGACGCGATCGGTTTTGTATAAACTGCACAGTCTTTCGGTAGCAGATACGCTTGGGTCAATGTTGATCGTCGTCGGATTGCTGCTGAAAATACCCAATAAATGGCCCCTGCTGATTCTGGCGCTCATTTGCTTAGCAATCTGGAACACAATGCTGGGATATGTGTTGGCCTATTGTTCCAAAACAGGGAGTGACTATGAACGATAATAGCTACATTTATGTCCTCGTCGCTCTGCTACCCTTAGCTGCTGGTATGGTGGTATTTCAGGTCAATCCATACCACGCATTGGTACTGCGGGGGGTATTGGGAGCGATCGCCGCCTTGGTGTATACAATTTTAGGCGCGGGGGATGTGGGCTTGACCGAAGCCTTGATGGGCACCCTGCTCGCGATTACACTTTATGCAGTGACGGTGCGTTCATCCCTCGTGCTGCGTCTGGGTGTAATCGAAGAGGGGACAGAGGGCGATGCTATACCAAACGACAAAACCGCAGGTCATTTTAAGCAACTGATAGATGACATCCGCACAGTTTTTCAGAAACGCCACATGCGCCTGGAACTCGTTCCCTATGCGAGTGCACAGGCATTGGAGCGGGCGCTGCTCGAAAAAGAAGTCCATGCAGCTTGTGCGCCACAAGACCAACTAGAACACAGCGGCGAAGCGCAACTTTATAACACCGCAATCAGAGTTCGGCGTGTCTACGACATCATGCAAACCGAACTTTCATCACCAGGGACAACCCTAACCTATGTAAATACACCAGACGCAGAGGACAAGCATTGATGAAGTGGGTTTACTTTTTATCAGGGATAGCGCTGTTTGTGAAAATGCTGCTAATCGCCAATCCAACAATGGACTTATCGCAGCAAAGTTCGATCGTCGAATTGGTTGTTCAAGATAGTGGAGTACCCAATGCGGTTTCCGGTATCATTTTGCGAAATCGGCTGTACGACACGATCTTTGAAGTCGTGGTATTTACGATCGCCATCTTGGGTGCAAGTTTTATGCTAGCAAATGAACAGCCGTCCTGCGCCATATATCAGTTTACCGATCAACCATCGATTATTTTGGCGCGATTGGGAGCGACGATTGCCGCCTTGGTGGGTATCGAACTAGCAATTCGCGGGCATTTAAGTCCAGGGGGTGGTTTTGCCGCGGGTGTAGCGGGGGGAACTGCGATCGGCTTGGTGGCGATTACCTCATCACCGCAGTGGATGCAAGAAATCTACCAGCGCTGGCACGCAGCGACTTTGGAGAAGGTTTCGGTACTTGTTTTCATTGTATTGTCGGTTATCACTCTGTCAGGATATGAGTTACCCCACGGAGAGTTAGGCACACTTTTCAGCGGTGGCATTCTCCCCTTGCTCAATATCCTGGTTGCAGTCAAAGTAGCATTAGGATCGTGGGCGGTGATGTTGGTATTTATTCGCTATCGCGGATTGCTATAGCAATCCTAAATCATTTGTGAATTTCTTACTCCCGGACCGCGGGTTCGGGGAGGGCTGGGGTGGGGTAAAAAATTTACGACTCCTGCAAGGATTGCTATATAACAAATGCGATCGCCCGTGTTAAGACATTGAGGATTGCTGAAACCGTTAATAGTTAAGCATCCTCCTTCTGACTTCCGATATCAAATCCCTTGGCATCAGAATTATTAATCTCTCTCTTCCTCTGCATACTCAGCGTCCTCTGTGGTTAAATCATTCAGACACAACCGTAAACGATAGGACCCCTGACTCCTGATTCTTGGTATAGAAGCGTCTCGCCTGTGAATTGCAACAGAAAAAACCTAGATGAGCAACCAACCTAAATTAGACAAATACAAGCAAGAAATCGCAGACTTGTACACCTGCAGAAGCCAAAATTATGACAATAGCGATTGGCATTTGCAGATTGCTCAGCGTCTCGTTGAATACGGGCGAGTTAGTCGGGGACAGCAGGTTTTAGACATTGCAACTGGAACCGACCATGTGGCGATCGCAGCCGCTCAAATTGTGGGCGCTGAAGGACGGGTTATTGGCGTAGATATTTCGGCAGGAATGCTCGATATAGCCAGAAACAAAGCTCAAGAATTAAGTCTCAACAACACAGAATTTTTGCTAGCGGATGCCGAAAATCTCGACTTTCCAGGTAATATTTTCGACCGTATTTTTTGCTCTTCAGCCTTCATTTGGATGTCGGACCTGCACGCAGCCCTCACTCACTGGCACACATTTCTCAAACCAGGGGGAATCATCGGCATTCATGCCTTCGCCGACACCGCTTTTGTGGGCGGAGTTGTGACGCAGAAAGTAGCCGAAAAATACAGCATTTCATTCAATATGAGCAAACCCACAGGCACCGTTGAAAAATGCCACAGACTGCTCCAACAAGCAGGATTTGAGGATGTAGATGTTAAAATAGAGCAAGATGGTAGCTATATCAGTTTAGAAAAAGCCAAAGCCATGTGGACAGGAAGTTCCCATCCCGCCTCCGGACAATATCCGCCGCCATTATCAACACTTTCTACCGAGCAATTAGCCCAAGCCAAGGCTGAATTTGAAGCAGAACTAGAAGCATTGCAAACCGAACAAGGAATTTGGAACGACATCACCACTTTTTACGTATTCGGTCAAAAATAGCAGCCTAAAATCTCCCTGCCCAGTTAACATCTAACTCTACTCATCTGCGTTTATCTGCGTGCATCTGCGGTTAAAAAATCCCAATCTTCAAAATATTAGCTTACACTAAACCAGCTCCAAAAATCTGATTTGCAGTCAGATTCAAATCAAAAAAAGTTGGCGACACAATCCGATCGTTCTCTCGAAACATGAGGACTTGATATTCACCATCAACCAAATTACACACAGAAATAGTCGGTTGTTTAGGATTGCCAATAAAATTACGTCCACCCAAAGCAGCATAATCCACAATCCAATATTCAGGGATACCCATCTCCTCATAATCAGCATATTTCAAATAGTAATCATCGCGCCAATTGGTTGACACAACCTCAATTACCAAAGGTATCGACGCACCCAAACAGAGGACAGATTGTTTTTGCCACAAAGTTTCATTCACCAGATTTCCCCGATTCAGCACCAACACATCAGGCAAATAACCAGAATCTTTTTCAGGAGGCCTAACAATCACTTGGTTGGGGATACCGTATGGTAATCCCAGACGATCGATTTGAACAGCAATTTCGACAGTAAGAAAGCCTGTAACTTCTTGATGTTCGCCTACTGGTTGTACAATTTCAATAATATTTCGATTATGCAGTTCGTAGCGAACCGCCGAATTTTCAGGCAGCCACTCCACAAACTCCTCGAAGTTTACGAGTTTAGGTAAAGCTTGAGTCATAGGTTTTGAGAAATACCGATAATATCAAATATATCTCTATTTATCTGCGTTTATCTGCGTTTATCTGCTTGCATCTGCGGTTACAAATTCCAAATCTGCCAGCAATGCCAGATGCAGACAATTTAAAACACAAGATTTGAGCGATCGCTATTCAGCCCAAAACACGATCGCCCAATAAAAGTCAATTGCCGCCGATGAATTCAAAAACTCAAAACTTTGACCTGCAACTTCAAGGCTGGTGCGTTTCCCTTTGGTCAACACACCCTACAGGTTTAAGCTTGACGCGCCACTACCAGTTGCTACAATTTGCTTGAGAACGCGGTCTAACGCCTTGGGGTTATCCAGATCCACCGCTTGTAGCAGGCCCGAATCCACGAGGGCCGAGGCCCGTTCGTCTTTCACCGTTCCATGCAACGCCGCCACCAAAATATCCGCCGTCCTTCCACTGCCTGCGATCGCCACGATCGGGCGCTGTGCTTCCACGCTCTGGGCTGCATCCTTCCAAGTAATTTCGCCCCCATTGATTAAAATGGTCACAGAGGGCAAACCACCGGATAGGACACTGGCGGTGTGCGCCATCCACGGAGACTCATCCCCCCATTGCGAACCCGGAACCAGGATAAAATGCGTGTGATAGGGTTCTAAGCCACAGGCATCTTCTGCAGGAGGTGGCTGGTTGGGTAATGTTGCCAAACCGACGCAGGTAACGCCAATCAGGGGAAAGGTTCCACCCATTTGCGATCGCGCCTCCCCCATCATTTGCATGACGCCAGCATCAGTCCCGCCATCGACGACACAGGCATTTAAAGACTCGGCGAGGGCAGCCAGAACCGTGAGAAAGAGCGATCGCAGCCGTTGGCGATCGAGTTCGCTGAGTTTACTGGCACCGCCAACGACCACGAAGACTGGACGCGGACTAGAGAGTCCCAGTTGCTCTAGAGTTAAGGTGAGGTCGGCATTGGCTTGAGAATAGAGAGCTTTTGCCGTCAGGCCGTTGGAAAATTCGATCGAGAAAGATTCTGGCATGGAAAAAATACAACGTTGTATCATTTCCGGTTACACCGGAATGATGTTGACTGTTGACTGTTGACTGTTGACTGTTGACTGTTGACTGTTGACTGTTGGCTGTTGACTGTTGACTGTTGACTGTTGACTGTTGACTGTTGGCTCAAATTTACTATTCCGATGCTAACGGATTTGATATTACATAGAAAAATAGCTCGATCGGCAACCTAGCTATTGGGTATTGAAAATGAGGTTGAGTGGCGAGCTCAATCCTAACAATGCGATCGAGCATTCACTCTAACAACCATTCAATTCACTGTTGACTGATAACTGATAACTGTTCCCCATGTCCTCATAGCAACAAGTTAGCGAGTTCCTCCTCCGTAAACGGCTTCTCACCCTTTTTCAGCCTATCAATCCAGCCTTGCCGCTGTTTTTTGTCCTCTGCCGAATCCGTGGCCTCGATAAACGCTTGAAAATCTGCGATCGCCCCTGCCGTATCCCCCGTCAGCGCCCGGGCTAGCCCACGACTATCTCGAACCTCGACATTGCCCGGTGCAAGTGCCACCGCCGTATCGCACGCCGAGAGCACGATCTTTGCCCCTTTGTACACACCGTACTTACACAGCGTATGCCAAGACTCTGGAGGGATATTCCAGGTTGCGTCGAACTGCTTTGCTTTCAAGAAGGCCTTCACTGCTTCCTGAACTTTACCCTCTTGGACTAGGTTTTCCCCTTGGGCAATCGAACCGACCGCAGCCCACCGTTTAACCTCGTCCTCTGCTGGCACCTTAATGCTGGGCGAGAAATTCTGGGCCTGTTGGAAGGTCGTGATGGCTAGGCCCACATCGCCTTGCCGCGCGATCGATCGACCTCGCTTGACTAAAAACTGGGCGTTTTCCTCAGGGTTCCAGGCCAGCTTTTGACAGGTTTCCCCCGCCTCTTTCGCCACGGAGAGCATTTCCGTATCCCCAAAAAGCAGCGTTTGGGGCGCAACTAAGATTGGATGCGCGATTAATCGGTTGCACGCCACCTCCAGCCAATCTTCCCAATTGCCACCGGGCAACAGGCGAACCGTCCCGTCCGAACTGCCACTGACGATCGTCTTGCTGTCCGGACTAAATGCCACTGAGCTGACCCAACCCTCGTGCCCTTTGAAGGGCTGACCGATCGCTTTGCCAGAGGTGTCCCACAGCCGAACCGTCTTGTCCTCACCGCCACTGACGATCGTCTTGCCGTCGGGACTAAATGCCACGGACGTGACCGAATCCTCATGTCCTTTGAAGGGTTGACCGATCCCTTTGCCAGAGGTGTCCCACAGCCGAACCGTCTTGTCGTAACCGCCACTGACGATCGTCTTGCCGTCCGGACTAAATGCCACGGACAAGACCCGACCCTCATGCCCTTTGAAGGGCTGACCGATCGCTTTGCCAGAGGTGTCCCACAGCCGAACCGTCTTGTCGTAACCGCCACTGACGATCGTCTTGCCGTCCCGACTAAATGCCACGGACAAGACCCCATCCTCATGCCCTTTGAAGGGCTGACCGATCGCTTTGCCAGAGGTGTCCCACAGCCGAACCGTCTTGTCATCACCGCCACTGACGATCGTCTTGCCGTCGGGACTAAATGCCACGGACCAGACCCAAGCCTCGTGCCCTTTGAAGGGCTGAGCGATCGCTTTGCCAGAGGTGTCCCACAGCCAAACCCTCCCGTCTAAGCCACCACTGACGATCGTCTTGCCGTCCGGACTAAATGCCACGGACGTGACCTGAGCCTCATGCCCTTTGAAGGGCTGACCGATCGCTTTGCCAGAGGTGTCCCACAGCCGAACCGTCCCGTCGTAACCGCCACTGACGATCGTCTTGCCGTCCGGACTAAATGCCACTGAGCTGACCACATCCTCATGCCCTTTGAAGGGCTGACCGATCGCTTTGCCAGAGGTGTCCCACAGCCGAACCGTCCCGTCCGAACTGCCACTGACGATCGTCTTGCCGTCCGGACTAAATGCCACTGAGCTGACCCAACCCTCATGCCCTTTGAAGGGCTGACCGATCGCTTTGCCAGAGGTGTCCCACAGCCGAACCCTCTTGTCATCACCGCCACTGACGATCGTCTTGCCGTCCGGACTAAATGCCACGGACGTGACCCAACCCTGATGCCCTTTTAAGGGCTGACCGATCGCTTTGCCAGAGGTGTCCCACAGCCGAACCGTCCCGTCCATACTGCCACTGACGATCGTCTTGCCGTCGGGACTAAATGCCACGGACCTGACCTTATCCTCATGCCCTTTGAAGGGCTGACCGATCGCTTTGCCAGAGGTGTCCCACAGCCGAACCGTCCCGTCATCACTGCCACTGACGATCGTCTTGCCGTCCGGACTAAATGCCACTGAGTTGACCTCACCCTCATGCCCTTTGAAGGGCTGACCGATCGCTTTGCCAGAGGTGTCCCACAGCCGAACCGTCCTGTCTAAGCCGCCACTGACGATCGTCTTGCCGTCCCGACTAAATGCCACTGAGCTGACCCAATTCTCATGCCCTGTGAAGGGCTGACCGATCGCTTTGCCAGAGGTGTCCCACAGCCGAACCGTCCCGTCCATACTGCCACTGACGATCGTCTTGCCGTCGGGGCTAAATGCCACGGACCTGACCTGACCCTCATGCCCTTTGAAGGGCTGACCGATCGCTTTGCCAGAGGTGTCCCACAGCCGAACCGTCTTGTCCTCACCGCCACTGACGATCGTCTTGCCGTCCGGACTAAATGCCACGGACAAGACCGCATCCTCGTGCCCTTGTAAGAGATTTCGTTCTCTGGCATCCTCGCTGGCATCTCGTAAACTAGACTGCACTTGGGGCAGAACAGTCTGTGATGTAAATAATGACGATTTGCTTTCGCCTGTGGCTTGAATCGCCAGCATGACTGCTTCCAATGGATCGATCGAGAGCAATAACTGAGCGCGGGCGGCATTTTCCCGCAGCGTCGCAATGGTGGCAATTTTTTCAGCGTTCAACCAAAGAGCCGTCACTACCCCCATCACACTCACAACTGCCCCGGTTAGCAACAGCCGATTTTGGCGCTTATGCCCCCCACTTTTGGCAATATATGCCTTTTGTAACTCCGTCGCGGCGGGCTGTTTCTTTTGTGCTTGAGTCTCCTTGAGCCAAACTTCGGCAACTGCCAATTCACTTCCCCGCAACAATAAATCTTTTGTCTTCTTTTTTTGCTCCCATTCGAGCGATCGCTGAGACCATTTCGTATGATTGCGTAAGTGTTCTCTGTCGGTATCGAGCGTTCTCACTAATTGGTTGAAATTGGCATTAAAATCCCGATCGTTTTGATTGAAATCAATCCACTGTACCTTGGCTAACTCTGGATGCAGTTCGGCTGGAGCGATCGGCTGATGCAGCACCGTGACAAACCGTTTATTCAACCCAGCGGCATACTCAACCTCCGCCGCACAATAGGGAGAAGTGACCGATCGGGGTGAGAGAATAAATAGAAAGTTATCGCAGACTTGAATTCCCTGGTAAATCTCCTGGGCAAAATCTGCACCCGATGCAATACTTTCCTGATCGAACCAGGTCGTTTTTCCCTGAAGTTGCAGTTCCTCGTTCAACTTTCTCGCTAAATCCGAATCCGCACGAGAATAGGAAATAAACACATCGAGGGACTCCGCAGGCGGTTGCCGCAAACTTTCAGCAATAAATTCTTCTTGCAAAGGCGTAGGTGGATGCTGCGATCGTTTCTGCGCCACCTTCAACCACGCCTGGGCACTTCGCAAGTTATAGCCTCGCAGCAGAATACTGGGATTCTTGTGCTGTCGCTCCCACTTCAGTGCTTTGGTCAACAAAACTTTATGCTCGTTATAGTAAGCCTCATCTTGATGCAAAATCTTCAGCAGTTGACTTTCATCGAGCAAGTAATCGTCTTCTTTTACGTTGTCGGTGAGGTCGATATACTGCACGCCCTGCAATGCCTTGGGTATCGAGTCTGGTGGCGTCGATCGAACTAAAACGGGGATAATTCGCTTGTGCAGCGATACGGCATAGTCTAATTCTTTCCGAACATACTCGGATTCTACAGAGTCCGGCGATAGCAGATAGACTAAATTATCGGTTTGTTCGATGCCGCGATCGATCGCACTCTGAAACTCTTCTCCGGTTTGAATATCGGTTGTATTCGTCCAAACGGTCAAACTTTTTCGCCTCAGACTGTTGCGAATTTTCTCCATTGTTTCGCGATCGTGCTCGGAATAAGAGATAAACACCTGAGTCATCAAGTTATTGCCATTCTTGATGCTTTCAGTAATGTATTCGCAATGCAAGTCCGTCGGAACGCAAGGCCGCTGTTCATCTTTAAAACGAATTTTTAACCAAGCTTCTGCTTGCTTTTTCTCATCGCCAATTAACAACCATCGATGTTGTTTTTGCTGCCGTTCCCACTCTAAAGCTTTGCCTAAAAATTCCGTATGCTTTTCTACATAATCGGCGTGGCGCTTTAATAATTCAAGTAATCCGGTCAAAGATTTCTCGAAGTCATCAATTCCCTCGCGAAAATACACCCAGTTGATTTTGCCTATAGCCGGGTGCATATTGTTATAACTCGAATGCAATCCTTTGGCTTTGTAGGCTTCCCACTCCTCGTCGGTTCCCTGGGGTTTTCTCTGCTGCCACAGAGTTCGATCGACCTCTTCGACGTGCAGTAAGGGAATTATCCGTTTGTTGCGCCTAATCGCCAGTTCGATTTCCTTGCCGCAATAAGCCGAGTTGATCGAATGCGGTGCGATGATAAATAAGAAGTTGTCCGCTTTCTCTATGCCGTCGTCAATTTGATTTTGGAAATCGACTCCCAGGGGAATATCGTTTTGGTCGAACCAAATATTCAACCCTTGTTCTTTCAATCTCTCGTATAACTTTCTGCCAAAAGCTAGACTATCTGCTCGTCCGTAAGAGATAAAAGCGTCAAAATTGGTTTTCATAGTCAGAAATAGGTAAATGGGGCGTGGATGAATACAAGTAGGAATTCAAGATTTCGGCCTTGCTATAAGCCGGATTGAGGGTGAGTTTTGTCAGGCATATTTCAAGTCAATTAAATCCTTTTGGTAGGCTGGGCTCTACAACAGGTTCATCCCAGGGAATTCAGGTTGCTTCTTGACGTAGTTGGTGAGAACTTTTTTGACTTCATCTAACAGTCAACAGTCAACAGTCAACAGCCAACAGTCAACAGCCAACAGTCAACAGTCAACAGTCAACAGCCAACAGTCAACAGCCAACAGTCAACAGTCAACAGTCAACAGCCAACAGTCAACAGCCAACAGTCAACTCAATTCACTGTTGACTGATAACTGATAACTGTTCCCCCTGAACTCATCCCAACAACTTAGCGAGTTCCTTCTCCGTAAACGGATTCTCACCCTTCTTCAGGGCATCAATCCAGCCTTGCCGCTGTTTTTTTTCGTCGGGCGAATCCGTACCCTTGATAAACGCTTGAAAATCTGCGATCGCCCCTGCCGTATCCCCCATCCGCGCCCGGGCCAGCCCACGACTATCTCGAAAGTCGATATTGCCCGGTGCAAGTGCCACCGCCGTATCGCACGCCGAGATCGCGGTCTTTGCCCCTCCGTGCAGCGCACCGTACCAACACAGGGTATTCCAAGACTTTTGAGGGATCTTCCAAGTTGCGTCGAACTGCTTTGCTTTCAAGAAGGCATCCACTGCTTCCTGAACTTTACCCTCTTTGACTAGCTTTTCCCCTTGTTCGATCGAACCTTCAGCAGCCCACCGTTTAACCTTTTTCTCTGCTGGCACCTTAATCGTGGGCGATAATTTCTGGGCCTGTTGGAACGTCTCCATGGCTAGGCCAAAATCGCCTTGCCGCGCGCTCGATCGACCTCGATTGACTAAAAACTGGGCGTTTTCCTCCGGGTTCCAGGCCAGCCTTTGACAAGTTTTCCCCGCCTCTTTCGCCACGGAGAGGATTTCCGTATCCTCACCAAACTGCGTTTGGGGCGCGACTAAAACGGGATGTAAAATTACTCGGTTGCACGCCATCTTCAGCCAATCTTGCCAAGTGCCAAGGCGCCATAGGCGAAGCGTGCGATCGATACTGCCGCTGAGAATGGTTTTACCGTCCGGGCTAAACGCAACTGAAGTGACTGCTTTCGTATGTCCCTTCAGGCGTTGACCGATGGCATTGCCATCCGTGTCCCACAGGCGAATGGTCTTATCGTAACTACCGCTGGCAATGGTTTTGCCATCCGGGCTAAATTTCACCGAGTAGATTGAATTGGCGTGTCCTACAAAGGGTTTACCGATGGGATTGCCTAAAGTATCCCACAGGCGAATTGTATTGTCCCGACTGCCACTGACGATCGTGAGGCCATCCGGGCTCCAGGCCGCCGAGTAGACCCCATCCTTATGCCCTTTGAAGGGTTGACCGATGGGATTGCCTGAAGTATCCCACAGGCGAACTTTCCCGCCATAGTCACCGCTGACGATTGTTTTGCCGTCCGGACTCCAGGCCACGGACATGACCCACTTTGTATGTCCCTCAAAGGGTTGACCGATCGGCTTGCCTGAAGTATTCCACAGGCGGAGCTTCTTGTCATCGCTACCGCTGACAATGGTTTTACCATCGGGGCTCCAGGCCACTGCCTCGACTGTACCTTGATGTCCTTTAAAGGGTTGACCGATGGGATTGCCCTTGCGAGTCCACAGTCGGATCGTCTTGTCCGCGCTACCACTGACAATGGTTTTGCCGTCTGGACTCCATGCCACTGAAAAGACCGCATCTGTATGTCCTTTAAAGGGCTGACCGATGGGATTGCCATTCGTGTCCCAGAGGCGAATTGTCTTGTCAAAGCTACCAGTGACAATGGTTTTGCCATCGGGGCTAAATGCTGCTGAGTATACTCCAAATTCGTGCCCGGTGAAGGGTTGACCGATGAGGTAGCCGCCTGTATCCCACAGACGAATCGTCCCGATATCGTCGCTACTGAAAATGGTTTTGCCATCGGCGCTCCAGGCCACGGACGAGACTGTACCCACGTGCCCGATGAGGGGATGACTCAGGAGAGGATTCCCCCCCAGATCCCAAAGAGAAATGGTTCCATCCGTCCCCCCACTGACAATGGCTCTACCCGTGGGACTAAATGCGAGTGACCCTATCGGCGCACCCTCATGGCCTTTGAAGGGTTGACCGATAGGTTTCCCCGAGGTGTTCCACAAACGAATCGTCCCGTCTACCCCGCCACTGGCAATGGTTTTACCATTGGGGCTCCAGGCCACTGACGCAACCTCCTTCTCATGCCCCGTCCAAGGTTGACCAATGAGTTGACCCTGACGAGTCCACAAACAAATTGTCTTGTCATCGCCGCCACTGACGATGGTTTTGCCATCGGGACTTAATGCGATCGATCGAATCCCACCCTTATGCCCTTGGAAGGGTTTACCGACGGGATTGCCCGAAGTGTCCCACAGGCGAATCGTCCCGTCAGAGCCGCTACTGACGATCGTTTTACCATCGGGGCTAAATCGGATTGACGAGACACGGCCTTGATGCCCTTTGAAGCCTTGGCCCATGAGCTTACCAGAGATGTTCCACAAGCGAATCCTGCCCTTATCATCGCCACTGACGATCTTTTTGCCGTCTGGACTCCAGGCCACGGAATCGAGGGGGGGTGTAAGCCCATTGAGTAACGGGTTCATCGGTTGACCGATGGGATAGCCGTCCGTATCCCACAGGCGAATCGTCCCGTCTTCACCCGCACTCGCGAGGGTTTTGCCGTCTGGACTCAACGCTAACGAGGCCACTCCCTCTGCGTTTGCTGTCAGGAGATTGCGCTCTCTGGCATCTCCGGCGACATCGCGCAAGCTAGACTGCACGTGGGCAAACGTCTCCCGGCGAACATCGGGCGATGCAGATTGGCTTTCACCTGTGGCTTTAATCGCCAGAATCAGTGCCTCTACGGGATCGGCATCGAGCAAAGTCTGTACGCGGCCAGCATTTTCCTCTAACTTGGCAATTGCAGTTTTCTTTTGCGCCTCTATTATCCCAAGTGTTGTGGCAATAGTGGCAAGTGTCATGATCGAGAGCGCCCCCACGACCGCTCCCCTTAATAGCATCTTACTTTTGCGTTTTTCGGCGCTACTTTTGGCTATATATGTCTTTTGTAACTCCGTCGCGACCGGCTGTTTCTTTTGTGCTTGAATGTCTTTCAACCACACTTCGGCGATCGCCAATTCACTCCCGCGCAATAGTAGATCTTTCGTGTGATTTTTTTGCTGCCACTCCAAGGCCCGCTGAGACCATTTCGTATGATTCTGTAAGTGTTCTCTGTCTGTATCCAGGGTTCTGACCAATTGATTAAAATTGGCATTGAAATCCCCATCGTTTTGATTGAAATCTATCCACTGGACTTTGGCTAACTCCGGATGCAATTGAGCTGAATTTACCGCGCGATGCAGCAGCGTCACAAACCGCTTGTTCAACTTGGCTGCATACTCGACTTCCATCGCGCAATAGGGTGAATTTACCGCCTGGGGGGACAGAATAAATAAGAAATTATCCGACGATTGGATTCCCTGCTCGATTTCTCGCGCAAAATCTGAACCCGAGGCAATACTTTCTTGGTCGAACCATGTAGTTTTTCCCTGTAGTTGCAGTTCGTTATTGAGCTTTCTGGCTAAATCCGAATCGGCGCGAGAATATGAAATAAAAACATCTAGGGACTCCAAGGGCGGTTGCCGCAAACTTTCCGCAATGAATTCTTCTATTAATGCTGTCGGGCAATGCTGGGTCCGTTTCTGCCCTACCTTCAACCACGCCTCTGCACTTCGCAAGTTATAACCTCGCAGCAGAATACTCGGATTTCTATTCTGTCGCTCCCACTTCAAGGCTTGAGTTAGCAACACTTTATGCTCGTTGTAGTAAACTTCATCCTGATGTATAATCTTCAGCAATTTACTTTCATCTAGTACGTAATCGTCTTCTTTTACGTTGTCTGTGAGGTCGATATACTGCACGCCTTGCAATGCGTTTGGTATCGAGTCTGGTGGCGTTTCTCTCACTAAAACGGGGATAATTCGCTTGTGCAGCGATAGGGCATAGTCGATTTCTTTCCGAACATACTCGGATTCTACAGAGTCCGGCGAGAGTAGATAGACCAAATTATCGGTTTGTTCGATGCCGCGATCGATCGCACTTTGAAAATCTTCTCCGGTTTGAATATCGGTTGTATTCGTCCAAACTGTCAAACTTTCTCGCCTCAGACTGTTGCGAATTTTCTCCATTGTTTCCCGGTCCCGCTCGGAATAAGAGATAAACACCTGAGTCATCAAGTTATTGCCATTTTTGATGCTTTCAGTAATGTATTCGCAATGCAAGTCCGTCGGAACGCAAGGCGGTTGTTCTGAGTTAAAATGAATTTTTAACCAAGCTTCTGCTTGCTTTTTCTCGTCGCCTACTAACAGCCATCTATTTTG
>NZ_JAUBVJ010000051.1:0-57193 GCF_036702785.1 Microcoleus sp. AR_TQ3_B6
GCCCGTCCTTTTTGGACGGGCGGGACGCCCATCCCACTTTCAAGAGTGGAAGTTATTTAATTCTCATTCCTTAGAGTAGAACGCTATTAAACTGTAACAGGCTAATTAAAAGCTCAAACTTTGTGTTCCGTTTGGGTTGGTATCCAAATGCCACCTCTCCAGGAAATTTGGCAAGTATATCTACGTCGTTTGGCTATAGAGCATTAGTACCGCGAGTGCGAAACAAACCTGGCATTGGACAATTCCGAAGCTGAGCACTCAGCCAACAGTGTCAACGATGGAGTGATTTGAGGCCATTGCTGACCGGGCAATTATGGTTAGCTAAAAATTTCGTGAGGGAAATTCGTCTACCCAGGCCTTGGCCCCTCCCTGAATTGACCCCGGTCTGGGTTGCACGGTCAATGCTGCCAATTTTAATTAAGATTGGGAGTCCGGCTGTTGCTCCCAAACTAGAAAGGAAATTCTGCCGGATGGCAAACAGGAAAACTTCCCACTCAAAGAGGTCGCTATCCTGTGGTGAAAAAGGGTAAAAGTCGGTTTAAAAAATTGCCAAAATTCATCAGTTAACCTCTCCTGTTCTCTCGCCGATCAACCATTTTTTCCACGAGCGCGTTAGCTGAGTCAAGTTGCGATCCGTCTAAACTCCAGCCTGAACTTTGACCGACTAAATGGACTACTCGAATTTCTGGGACATAGTTTTCGGAACGCCTCTACCATAAAATCGGCGCGAATCGTTCCTAAAAATGTCGAAACTAATAATTATATTTCCTGGCCTACTTGTGCTAAAAATTTGTTAATTAATTTTGTTTTTGGAAAAAGCTCGATTTCCAGCTTCAGCTTGGCATTGTTTGATGGCTGCTGGAGGAACCGCCGCACTCAGCAACAATTGTCGAAGCCGTTGATTGAAGTTTCGTCGAGACGCTCGACTCATTTGACATCTCAATTATCAGTGATATTAAAACATGATGATAGGCAACAGCGAAACAAAACATCTCGCGCTAAACTGCTAAAGAACTGACAAGCTTACCCAGCACGAGTTAAAGTATATTTGATTATGGTCAACCGTCTTGCTCAATCCCAAAGCCTTTACCTGCGGAAACACGCCGAAAATCCGATCGACTGGTGGCCTTGGTGCGACGAAGCCTTAGAAGCGGCCCGGAGCGAAAACAAACCGATTTTCCTGTCAATTGGCTACTCTAGCTGCCACTGGTGTACGGTGATGGAAGGAGAAGCATTTTCCGATCGCGCGATCGCCCAATACATGAATTCGCACTTTATACCGATAAAAGTCGATCGCGAAGAACGCCCAGATATTGACAGCATTTATATGCAAACCTTGCAAATGATGACCGGTCAAGGCGGTTGGCCGCTCAACGTTTTTCTCACTCCCGACGAGCGAGTTCCCTTCTACGGAGGCACTTATTTCCCCGTAGAGCCCCGCTACGGACGGCCTGGATTTTTAGAAGTTCTGCAAGCAATTCGCCGCTTTTACGACACAGAAAAAGGTAAAGTAGAAGCCTTCAAAGCAGAGATTTTAGGCAACCTCCAACAGACGGCAGCGCTGTCTGGAGTAACCGCAGAATTAAATCGCGAGATCTTTCAAAAAGGCTTAGAACTCAACACGGGAATTGTGGCCGGCAACAACCCCGGGCCCAGTTTTCCGATGATACCTTATGCTGAGCTAGCACTGCGGGGAACGCGATTTAATTTTGAATCAAAATACGACAGCAAACAAGTCTGTACTCAGCGGGGATTAGACTTAGCATTGGGTGGCATTTACGACCACGTAGCAGGGGGATTTCACCGCTATACGGTTGATGCGACTTGGACTGTGCCACACTTTGAAAAAATGCTCTACGACAACGGTCAAATTGTTGAGTATTTAGCAAATTTGTGGAGCGCGGGAATACAAGAACCGGCTTTTGAAACTGCTATTGCGGGGACAGTAGAATGGTTGAAGCGAGAAATGACCGCGCCCACAGGCTATTTTTATGCTGCGCAAGATGCTGACAGCTTTACCGCCCCAACTCCCCCTTCCCAAGGGGGGGCAACGGAGGGGTCAGAACCGGAAGAGGGAGCATTTTATGTCTGGACTTACGCCGAACTGGAACCACTATTAACTGCTGAGGAATTGGCGGAAATAAAAGCACAGTTTACTGTTAGCCGTAGTGGCAATTTTGAAGGCAAGAATGTATTGCAGCGCCGCCATCCGGGAAAACTGAGCGACACGGTAGACACGGCTTTGGCTAAACTCTTTCAAGTTCGCTACGGTGGCAATCCCGATACTGTAAAAACCTTTCCGCCAGCCCGCAACAATCAAGAAGCTAAAAACGAGAGTTGGCCGGGTAGAATTCCCGCAGTTACTGACACGAAAATGATTGCTGCTTGGAATAGCTTAATGATTTCGGGTTTAGCCCGCGCTGCGGCTGTTTTTGGGAATTGGGAATATCTGGAATTAGCTGTGAAAGCTGCTAATTTTATTTTAGACAATCAGTGGACGGATGGGCGGTTTCAGCGGTTGAATTATGACGGACAATCTGCTGTTACCGCGCAGTCGGAAGATTATGCTTTGTTTGTGAAAGCTTTGTTGGATTTGCATCAAGCGAGTTTGACTTTAGGAAACGGGGAAGAGGCAAAACAGTTGCCGAATTCTCAGTTTTGGTTGGAGAAAGCTGTGCAGGTGCAAGAAGAGTTTGATGAGTTTTTGTGGAGCGTGGAATTGGGAGGATATTACAATACTGCTAAGGATGCTAGCGGAGATTTGTTGGTGCGGGAACGCAGTTATATAGATAATGCAACTCCGGCGGCTAATGGAATTGCGATCGCCTCTTTGGTTCGCCTCGCACTGCTGGGCCAGAATCTAGAATGTCTCGATCGCGCCCAACAAGGTTTGCAAGCTTTCAGCAGTATTGTACAAGATTCTCCGCAAGCTTGTCCCAGTCTACTTGCTGCTCTGGATTGGTATCAGCATTCTACGCTGATTCGCACGTCGCCGGATCAAATTTCCGGGTTGATTTCGCAGTATTATCCGACTGCTGTTTTTCAGATTGAGGCTGATTTGCCTGAGGGTGTTATCGGGTTAGTTTGTGAGTGTTTGACTTGCAAAGAACCGGCGAAAAGTCAAGAGCGGTTGTTGGCAGAAATCTTGCAAAGTCAAACGCGGGTTTAGCACTAATACTGTCTATATTATTGAACCGCTTTCGACGCGTTAGGCGAAGCCGCGCGTAAGCGCTAGGACGCGAAGGAAGAAGGAGGAAGCAGAAGGAAGAAGTAGATTATCTTCTACCGGGAAGGGATGGCATCTTCAGTCTGCCCCTCCATCTTCCAAAATCTCGACCAAATCTTCCATCGTCACATCGAAAGCGCGGGCGATTTTGTAGACAGCAGAAATATCGGCTGTGTTCAAAGCATCGCGCTGAACGTAGCTTCTAACAGTGTTGTAATTGACTCCCGATCGATCGGCAACTTGCTTTAGAGTCCAACCTTTTTGCTCAGCTAGTTCTCGAATCCGCAGTCTAACGTAGCCCATTAGTGCGATCGCCCCTACTATTCCAAAAACTCGACCAAATCTTCAATCATTACATCAAAAGCAAGGGCGATTTTCTGAACTGCGCTCAGATCGACCATACTCATCCCATCATCCCGTCTAGCGTACCCTTTCAGCGTATTGTAATTAACCCCTGAGCGCTCGGCCACGTCTTGCAGCGTCCAGCCCTTTTCTTCTGCCAACTCTCGAATCTTTAGCCTAACTCGCCCCATTTGTGCGCCCTCAATCTTCCAAAACCTCAACTAAATCTTCCATAGTCACATCGAAGGCGCGGGCGATTTTGTAGACAGCAGACAGATCGACTGTGTTCAAAGCATCCCGCCTCCCGTAGCTTTTTACCGTGTTGTAATTGACTCCCGATTGATCGGCAACTTCTTTGAACGTCCAACCCCTTTGCTCAGCTAGTTCTCGAATTCGCAGTCTAACGTAGCCCATTAGTGCGATCGCCCCTACTATTCTAAAAACTCGACCAAATCTTCAATCATTACGTCAAAAGCAAGGGCGATCTTCTGAACGGCGCTAAGGTCAACCGTACTCAAACCGTCATCCCGTCTAGCATAGCCCTTAACCGTGTTGTAATTAACCCCAGACCGATCTGCCACATCTTGCAGCGTCCAGCCCTTTTCTTCTGCCAATTCTCGAATCTTTAGTCTAACTCGCCCCATTTTGCCCTTGACAACAGGTTGGTATCAACCTTATATATAAGAATAACTTAAAACGATCGCCCTCTTAGCCTCGAAAACTTAAGGGCGATCGCCTTTTCTACCACACCCCGTAAACACGGGGAAGGATTAACCTATGATACCAACATCAAAGCCCAAATTAAACCCTCATCCCTGGTGTATCGTGCGGTAATTGCCAAATATGCAGCGATTGGTAGTTGCTCGGTTCCACCGCCGAGGCGATGCTGAGGGATATCTCCAGATTTTACGGCGGTTGTTGCCGGCGGCCAAACACGCGATCGTATTTGATACGACAGGGGCCGAGAAATTGCCAGAAGTTCGATCGGCTAATTGCCAGCGAATGTTGTAATTGATGGGAGCGAGATCCTTTTTTGTTTTAACTGGAAAACCGATTAATAGAAAAGGGCTCTCGTCCCTTCCTGACAAAAAGCAACTAGGTTGCTCTAATTAAACGTCAAACGTTCTTCTGTTAGATACCCGACTTGTTAAAGAAGTCGGGTATGTGAGGATTCTCTTTTTTTAAGTGGGCTTAATTAGCTTTAAATGCTTAAGAATCTCCATGCAGCTAACAGCAAACCGTTAGCAACTAACAACATAAGCTTTTTTTATCTTGACGGCGCACAATTTATTAACTATAATTACCAGGCCAAAAATAACAAAAATCTTACGGCTAACAGTTTTTCTCAAATAACCGTTAAACTATTCTAACGTTGGCTCGTACCCAACGTCGCAGACAAAACCTATATCTGTTAAGGATTCGTCCTGATTCATAGGAGCAAGATTTTAAAATATGCATCTCAGCGAACTGACTCACCCAAACCAATTACACGGCCTCTCGATTCATCAACTCGAACAAATTGCCCGACAAATTCGAGAAAAGCATTTAGAAACTGTAGCCGCTAGCGGCGGCCACCTCGGGCCCGGATTGGGTGTAGTCGAACTGACCTTAGCACTCTACCAAACACTCGATCTCGATCGCGACAAAGTTACCTGGGATGTCGGCCACCAAGCTTATCCTCACAAATTGATAACCGGCCGCTACAACCAATTCCACACCCTGCGCCAAAAAGACGGCGTTGCAGGCTATCTCAAGCGCTGCGAGAGCAAATTTGACCATTTTGGTGCCGGTCACGCTTCCACAAGCATCTCAGCAGCTTTAGGAATGGCGATGGCCCGCGACCTCAAAGGCGAAAATTTCAAAGTGGCGGCGATCATTGGCGACGGCGCATTGACTGGGGGCATGGCACTAGAAGCGATCAACCACGCGGGCCATATGCCGAAAACCAATCTATTAGTTGTGCTCAACGACAACGAGATGTCAATCTCGCCCAACGTCGGCGCCATTACCCGCTATTTGAACAAAATGCGACTGTCGCCGCCGGTGCAGTTTCTCAAAGATAACTTAGAGGAACAATTCAAGCAAATTCCCTTTGTCGGCGAAACTTTTACCCCAGAAATGGAACGCCTCAAAGAAGGCATGAAACGCTTGGCCGTGCCGAAAGTTGGAGCCGTAATTGAAGAATTGGGCTTTACTTACATGGGCCCGGTAGACGGACACAATTTGGAAGAATTAATTACTACTTTCAAACAAGCTCATACTATTCAAGGGCCCGTGCTAGTTCACGTGGTGACGGTGAAGGGCAAAGGATATGCGATCGCCGAAAAAGACCAAGTAGGATATCACGCCCAAAATCCCTTTAACTTAGCTACCGGCAAAAGCATTCCCTCCACCAAACCCAAACCTCCCGCTTACTCGAAAGTCTTTGCCCACGCCCTAGTAAAGCTAGCAGAAAGTAATCCGAAAGTTGTCGGCATTACCGCTGCTATGGCAACCGGAACAGGTTTGGATAAACTTCAGGAAAAACTGCCGAAACAGTACATTGATGTAGGAATTGCCGAACAGCACGCCGTGACTTTATCCGCTGGTTTAGCCTGCGAAGGAATGCGCCCGGTTGTGGCAATTTACTCGACATTTTTGCAGCGGGGGTACGACCAAATAATTCACGATGTTTGCATCCAAAACTTGCCAGTTTTCTTCTGTTTGGATCGAGCCGGCATTGTCGGTGCTGACGGCCCAACTCACCAAGGAATGTACGACATTTCCTTCTTGCGGTGCCTGCCAAATATGACAATTATGGCACCAAAAGATGAGGCAGAATTGCAGCGGATGGTAGTCACAGGAATCAACCACACCAGCGGCCCGATCGCCATGCGTTACCCGCGCGGCAACGGTTACGGCGTGCCTCTGATGGAAGAAGGTTGGGAAGAGTTGCCGATCGGCAAAGCCGAAATTCTCCGTAACGGCGACGATTTGCTGATATTGGGTTATGGTTCAATGGTTTATCCGGCGATGCAAACCGCCGAGATTCTGAGCGAGCACGGCATTGAAGCAACTGTGATCAATGCGCGTTTTGTCAAGCCTTTGGACACCGAATTAATCTTGCCTTTGGCACAGCGCATCGGCAAAGTTGTCACAATGGAAGAAGGCTGTTTGATGGGAGGCTTTGGTTCAGCCGTAGCCGAAGCTTTGTTGGACAATAATGTTGTTGTTCCAGTGATGCGGTTGGGTGTACCCGATACATTGGTAGATCATGCAAGCCCCGAACAATCCTTTGCAACATTGGGTTTAACTCCGGCGCAAATGTGCGATCGTATTTTGGCAACATTCAGCCGCAAACCGTCCGCCGTCAGCGTGTAAATATCTAGAATCGGGAGCTAATATGGCGTCCGGTCGATGTAAGGTTTGTAGTGAGGACTAAAGTCCTGACTACAAACTGTTGTGAGTGCGGGCGAAGCGAAGCGCGTTGCTGAGGGAACTGACCGGACACTACCTAATACCATGTCCGGTCGAGCGATCGCGATTTTTGTAGGGGCGCGTTCACCAACAGTACCTGCCCACAATCTCTCATCTCAAAAACCCGCCCCGACCGGGATATTATGGTTAATCGATCGGACATGATATAATACCATTTCTTTAAAATCCTGCCGAGCGTATTTAGTGCCGATAGAATGTAATCCCATCCGGTTATCGATGCTATTGTCTACCTTAAAAATTTTTCAATAAAAGCGCCGACTTTTTCTTTAATTTCCTGTAAATTTTCATAAATCTCCCAGCTCAATTCTTGTTTTATATGTTGCCAGACTCTCTCGATCGGATTCAATTCAGGCATAAGGTATAGGCCTCCGTGGGCATACCTCACCACCCTTGAGAACCGCTATATCTTCCACCCAGACCGCAATTTATTTATAACTCTTAAACTCGCAGTTTTCCTCACTAATTTTTGTTGATATTCCGGAGATTACTTCTTGGGTAATTACTCGCTCTCCCGTCGATCCGCGCAGCTTTAATAATTCTAATAAACCGCCATTACTACATTGCTTTAACCATCTTTGGACAGTAATTCTATGTACTGGCAAAAGTTCAGCTACCTGTGTAACGCTCGGGTTAGACCCAGATTTTAACCAATAAAGTGCCAGCACTTTTGTCGGGCGCGTTATTGTTCGCTGTCGCTGTATAATTATTTTTAACTCAGTTACAGTTGCCTCAATTCTTTCTTAGGAGTTTAGTGTCATAAAATCATCTTTAAACTCTCAGGCAATTATAGCATTCATTAGGGGCACTGGTATAATTCGGCTAAAAAATTTTCCTTTCTTGATAATTTTATTGAAATAAAGAAAATATTTTGTTATACTCTCAAGACCGTACTAATTTTAGGTTAGAGGTTTCCGGCTGAAAAAACACCGTCAGCCATACATTCTTATTTTGACAGATGGTGGTCAATTTGACTGCCTCTTAAACTATAAAACCCTGACATCGGGAGTTTAAACATTATCCAGCCGGATTATTGGGTGCAAGCGATCGAAAAAACCTCACGCAGATGTCGGAAAACTCTCTCCCGGCGAGGTTTACAATCAACTACCCCACGATTTTTGACGGCGACTTATGATGAAATTTCCTGGATACCAAATTCTGGCACAAATCTACGAAAGTGCTAATTCCGCAGTCTATCGAGCTAGGCGAGAACAGGACGATCGAGCAGTTATCCTCAAGGTTCTCAAAGAAGACTATCCTACACCTGCGGAACTCACTCGATACAAACAGGAATATGAAATCACTAGCAGCTTAGATTTAGAGGGGATAGTTAAGACTTATGGATTAGAACCATATCAAAGAACATTAGCGATCGTCCTTGAAGATTTTGGTGCACTCTCATTCAGACAATTGCTCGACAATCGTCTCGAATCAATTTATGACTTTTCTGTCCCAGAATTTCTGAAAATTGCTATCAAAATCACTGAAATTTTAGGTCAAATTCACAGCAGCAATATTATCCACAAAGATATCAACCCCTCCAATATCGTCTTCAATCCAGAAACCAGGCAAGTCAAAATCATCGACTTTGGCATTGCCACCCAGTTAACCCGCTCCAATCCTACCCTCAAAAATCCCCATGTTTTAGAAGGCTCTTTAGCCTATATGTCGCCGGAGCAAACGGGACGGATGAACCGTTCTTTGGATTATCGCACGGATTTTTACTCTCTCGGTGTCACCTTCTACGAATTGCTGACAGGAAAGCTACCGTTTGAGACAGATGACGCGCTCTCATTGGTGCATTGTCATATTGCTAAACAACCAGTACCCCCCAATGAGGTTGATGCAAATATTCCTCAAGCAGTTTCATCTATTGTGATGAAACTGATGGCAAAAACGGCAGAAGAACGCTATCAAAGTGCTTGGGGAATTAAAGCGGATTTAGCAGAATGTCTCGATAGATTGCAGGAAACAGGAGAAATTTCCTCTTTTCCTTTGGCGACTCAAGATATTTCAGATAAATTCCAAATTCCCCAAAAACTCTACGGACGCGAGGCAGAAGTTGAAACCTTACTGGCAGCATTCGATCGGGTAGCTGCCGGGGGCGGGGGCGGGAGCGAACTCATGCTGGTAGCAGGTTATTCCGGTATCGGTAAGTCAGCACTGGTACAAGAAATTTATAAACCCATTACCGAAAAACGCGGCTATTTCCTAACTGGGAAATTTGACCAATTTCAGCGCAATATTCCCTATTGGGCCGTAGTTAGCGCCTTTAAGGGATTAGTGCGGCAACTGTTAACGGAAAGCTCTTTAGAACTAAATCTTTGGCGAGAAAAACTCTTAACCGCATTGGGTGCCAACGGTCAGGTAATTATTGATGTAATTCCGGAAGTAGAACTGATTGTAGGGAAACAGCCAGCCGTACCGAAGTTAGGGCCAACTGAGTCGCAAAACCGCTTTAATCTTGTCTTCCAAAACTTCATCCGGACATTTTGTACAAAAGAGCATCCCTCAGTCATATTTCTGGACGATTTACAGTGGGCAGACTCCGCCAGCCTCAAGTTAATTCAACTGATGATGACGGATACAGATATGCAATATCTGTTTCTCATTGGGGCGTATCGGGATAACGAAGTCACCCCCACTCATCCCTTGATGATGACGCTTGAGGGATTGTCCAACAAAGGAGCAACAATTAACCAGATTACCTTAACTCCCTTAGATAGCGAGCATATTAGCCAGCTCATAGCCGACACGTTGCACGGTGACATTACATCAGTAAGACCATTGGCATCCCTGATAGTGCATAAAACAGAGGGGAATCCTTTTTTTGTCAATGAATTTCTCAAAACCCTGCACGCCGAAAACGAACTCACCTTTGATTTTGAACGCCACGCATGGCAATGGGATATTTCAAGTATTGAAGCCAAGGGCATCACCGATAATGTGGTGGAGTTGATGATTGGAAAGCTGAAGAAACTACCTACAAACACACAGCAGGTTTTACGATTAGCGGCTTGTATAGGGGCCCAATTCGACTTAAACACCCTCTCTATCATCTTGGAAAAATCAAGCTCAGATGTTGCTGGTGACCTGACAGTAGCCGTTCAGTCAGGGTTAATCCTGCCCCTATCAGAATTAGACGAGCAACTAATAATTCAAGATTATAAATTCCAGCATGACCGCATTCAACAAGCCGCTTATGCCTCGATCGATGAGGAATTCCAAAAAGTAGTTCATTTACAAATCGGTCGCAATCTGGTGCAAAATACCGCTCCTGAGACCTTATCAGGCGAGATATTTAAAATCGTCGATCATCTCAATCTTGGGGCTGAATTAGTAACCCATCAAGCCGAGCGAGATGAAATCGCCAAACTCAATCTAATGGCAGGTAAAAAAGCAAAGTCAGCAATGGCTTATGAGGCAGCGGTTAATTATTTGAATGCTGGCGTCAATTTCTTAGCAACAGATTCTTGGCATACTCAGTATGACCTGACGCTCAATCTCCATGTAGAAACGGTGGAAGCAGAATACTTAAACACCAACTACGAGAGAACAGAAATACTTTCTAGTGTCGTCCTCCAACAAGCCAAGGCTGTGCTAGATAAAGTCAGAGTGTACCAAATAAAAATTCAGTTTTATATAGCTCAAAATAAAATGCGATCGGCGGTAGATACAGGGCTACAAGTTCTAGAAATGTTGGGCATACCCCTACAGGAATCGCAGCCCACTGATGTGATTATTGAAAACCTCTACAACCAGCCGCCAATGACAGAACCCGATCAACAGGCAGCAATGCGAATATTAATGACAATATCTCCTCCTGCTTATATTGTTAATCCCGCGCTGTGGTCGTCAATTATATTCACAATGGTTGAGCTAAGTATTAAGAATGGGTCCTCGCCCCCAGCCGCTTTCGGCTATGCTTTTTATGGCATGCTCCTGTGTGGTGTGTTGGGAGATATAGAGTTGGGTTATCAATTTGGCAAATTGGCTTTGAGCTTGGTAGAAAACTTTGATATCAGGGAAATAAAATGTCAAGTACAAACCATTTTTTATAGTGGCATCAGGCACTGGAAAGAGGCATTCAGGGAATCCCTACAACCTGTGCGCGAGACAGTTAAAGTAGGTCTAGAAATGGGAAATATAGAATTCACTTCTTATCTTGCTTTTTACTGTTGCTCCTACCCATTTATGAGTGGAGATAATCTAGACGTTGTTTGTCAGCAACAGCAGCAATATATTGAATTAATTCAGCACAAACTCAAACAAGATTTTTCCTTGTATCAAGCCCAGATATGGGGACAATTGGCACTGAATTTAAGTGGCAAAGCAGCGGAGAAAAAACGTTTGCTTGGGGAAGTTTTTAATGAAGATAAAATTTTGCCAATTTTGCGAGATGCAAATAATCTGATATCTCTGTTTGTTGCTTATATGGTAAAATGTATGCTCAGTTATTTATTTCAGGATTACAAGGCAGCGGTTGCCAATGGACAAAGTGCGTCAAGCTACGAACATGGCGCACGAGGAACATTCATGCTTACCCAAAACTATTTGTACTATTCTCTAGCTCTCCTAGCTTTGTATCCTACGAGAGAAAGCAACGAGCAAATAGAAACCTTAGAAAAAGTAGTCGTCAACCAGCAAAAAATGAAAAACTGGGCTAACCATGCCCCGATGAATTTTCAGCATAAGTATGAGCTAGTAGAGGCGGATAAAGCGCGAGTATTGGGTCAAATCGTTGAAGCAGAAGAGCTTTATGAACGAGCGATTAAAGGAGCAAAAGATAACGGATATTTTCAAGAAGAAGCCTTAGCTTATGAGTTGGCAGCAAGGTTTTATTTATCTCGTGGTATGGACAAAATTGCCCAAACTTATATGAAAGAAGCTCACTATGGCTACATCCGCTGGGGAGCTACGGCCAAGGTCGAAAATTTAGAAGCAAAATATCCGCAATTACTGCCAAAATCACCTGCTACCAAAAGCATTACTTCTACTTCCACAACGATCGCCAATTCCACAAGTAGCTCTGGCTCGGGTGAAGCTTTGGACTTAGCTACCATAATGAAAGCCTCTCAAGCCATTTCCGGCGAAATTGTCCTCGATAAGTTACTCGCTTCCTTGATGAAAATTCTCATTCAAAATGCGGGAGCGCAAACAGGCTTTCTAATTTTGGACAAAGCCGGACAATGGGCGATCGAAGCCTCTGGGGAGGTGGATGCCGATCGCATCAACGTATTGCAGTCAATCCCCATTGACAACCGCTTACCCGCATCAATCGTCAACTATGTTGCCCGTACCAGAGAAACAGTTGTCAAGAACGATGCCGCCAATCGAGGTCAATTTACACAAGATCCGTACATTCAAGCGAATCAAATTAAATCTCTTTTGTGCGCGCCACTGCTCGATCGAGGTCAACTCAGGGGCATTGTCTATCTGGAAAATAATTTAACCACAGGAGCCTTTACCCCCGACAGATTGGAAATTATCCAACTATTATCTGGACAAGCCGCGATCGCGATCGCCAATGCCAAACTCTACGCCGAAGTTAAAGAAAGCGAAGGACGGTTGACTCAATTCCTAGAAGCAATGCCTGTGGGTGTCGCTATCCACACACCGACGGGACAACTCCACTATGCCAACCAGACAGCACAACAGTTACTCGGCCTCAACATAGCACCAGAATCCAAAACCGAGCAAATAGCCAAAGCATATCAAATTTATCGTGCTGGTACCCAGGATTTGTACCCCACTGACCAACTGCCGATCGTGCGTTCCCTCGCCGGTGAAACAGCCAAAGCAGACGATTTAGAACTTCACCAACCAGATAAGATAGTTCCCTTAGAAGTTTCCACCACGCCAATTTTTGATGATACAGGCAAGATTGCATACGCGATCGCCGCTTTCTTCGACATCAGCGATCGCAAACAGGCTCAGAAAATTCTCGAAAACTACAACCGAACTTTAGAAAATCAAGTTGCCGATCGGACTCGGGAATTGAAAAACACCCTCGACACTCTCCAAGCCACTCAAAACGAGCTAATTCAATCGGAAAAAATGGCTGCCCTCGGACAACTGGTTGCCGGGGTAGCCCATGAAATTAACACGCCTTTGGGAGCAATTCGCGCCGCCTGTGGCAACACGGATAAAGCCTTAGAAGCCTCGTTGTTTCAACTGCCCCAACTATTGCCCCAACTCACCGAGCAACAGCAAGCCGACTTTTTCAGCGTCCTCAAACAAGCTCTGAGCAATCAATCGGGCCTCAGTACCCGCGAAAAACGCCAAATTAAACGCACGCTGACTCAACAGCTTGAATCTCATAACATTGCCAATGCCAAACAACTGGCTCACCTGCTAACAGAAGGAGGAATACATCAGAGTTTTGACTCTCAACTGTCTTTGCTGCAAACGCCCCAAGCCAATCAAATCGTGCAAATTGCCTACGATATCGCCCGCCTGCAAGCCAACAGCCAAAACATTAACAACGCCGTCGAACGAGCTTCAAAAATAGTCTTCGCCCTCAAGAGCTACGCTCGTTACGACCACACTGGGGAAAAACGATCGATCCAGATTACTGACAACATTGAAACCGTGCTCGAATTGTATCACAATTATCTCAAGAAAGGTGTCGAGGTCACTCGTCACTATCAACCCGTACCAGAGATTCCTTGCTATCCCGACGAACTCGTGCAAGTGTGGACAAACTTAATTCACAATTCAGTTCAAGCTATGGGTGGCAAAGGGACGCTGGAAATCGGCGTGCATCAGAAAGAGCAAAATATTGTAGTAGAAGTCACCGACTCGGGTTGTGGGATTTCTCCAGATATTCAAGAGCGAATTTTTCAACCTTTCTTCACTACCAAACCAGCAGGAGAAGGCAGCGGTTTAGGGCTGGATATTGTCAGGAAGATCGTGGAAAAACATCAGGGAACAATTACTTTTGCCTCTGTCTGTGGCAAAACTACCTTCACGGTGACGCTGCCTATGTCGTAATATAGATGACAACATCAATGATTTTTTTTAATCTCGTCTTTGACGGGCCTTTCATATCATATCCGGTCGAGGAACCGCGATTTTTGTAGGGGAGGGTTAGCCAACAATACCTGCCAACAATCTCCCATCTCAAAAACCCGCCCCCACCGGGATATTATGGTTAATCGATCGGACATGATATGACAGTAACACAAGAGGTTTGTAGTGAGGAATGCGCGTCCGCATTTGGCTCAAATCCGTAACAAAGGACTGAAGTCCTTACTACAAACATATAAGGGTTAGATGACCGGACACGAACTCAATTCGATAACCATAAAAATATGACTGAAGTAGCAATTCTCTGTGTTGATGATGAAATAGTTATCCTAGAAGCTATTCAAGAGCAAATTAGCCGTCACTTTGGCGAGCAATTTTTGTATGAATCTGCCGAAAGTGGTGAGGAAGCTCTAGAAATTATTGAAGAGCTAACTGAGGGGGGAGTCAAGATTCTTGTAATTGTCTCTGATTGGTTGATGCCCGGAATGCGGGGAGACGAGTTTTTAGTTCAAGTCCACCAGCAATTCGGCGATATTACCAAGATTCTGTTAACCGGACAAGCCGATCGGGAAGCTATTGAACGAGCCAAGCGGGAAGCTAATCTGTACTGCTGCATTCATAAACCCTGGCGGCAAGAAGAGTTGCTCGAAACCATCACAACAGCCCTGAAATTAGGATGAACGAACTAGCAATTCTTGTGGTAGATGACGAACCGATGCTGTTGGAAGGTCTTGCTGAGGAATTACAAAGAAACTTCGGTCAAGATTATCAGATTGAAGCGGCCCAAAGCGGTGAAGAAGCCCTAGAACTTCTCGAAGAACTGCAAGCAGAAGGTATCGAAACTGCTGCGGTTGTTTCTGACTATCTGATGCCGGGAATGAAAGGCGACGAACTCCTCTGTCAGATTCATGCCCAATATCCCAATGTATTGAAGATTATGCTCACCGGTCAAGCCGCAGCAGATGCAGTGGGCAATGCTGTGAATTCAGCTAATCTCTACCGTTATATTGCCAAACCCTGGGATGCTACGGATCTCCATCTGACGGTTAAAGAAGCTCTCAGCAAGTATTGGCGAAGTAAAAAACTCGAAGAACAGAATGCTCAACTGCGGGAAAATGAACGTCGCCTGACTCAGATTTTAGAAGCAATGCCCATTGGTGTGACAGTTCACGATAATGGGGGAAAAATAACTTATGCCAATCAGAAAGCCAAGGAATTACTCCAGCTAGACATTTTACCTGAAACCCAAATCGAGCAAAGTTCAACGGATTTCAAAATTTATCAGGGGGGAACTGAGGAATTATATCCGGCAGAGAAATCGCCGATCGTGCGCGCTTTAGCCGGGGAAACAGTTCGTGCTGAGGATATCGAAATTCATTACCCCGATCGGATCGTTCCTTTAGAAGTCTCGGCTACACCCATTCGGGATAAAAAAAGCCAAATTTCTCAGGCGATCGCGGCTTTCCACGATATCACCGATCGCAAACAAGCTGAAGCCGAACGAGAACAGTTTACCCAAGAATTGTTCCAACTTAATGAAGCTTTTTCCCGGTTTGTTCCCCGTCAATTTTTGCAATTCATGGATCGAACAAACATCAACGAAATTAAACTGGGAGAATCTATTGAGAAAAAAATGTCGGTTTTGTTTACCGATATCCGTGCTTTCACAACCCATTCGGAGCAAATGACCCCAGAAGATACGTTTAAGTTTATCAATGGCTATCTCCGGCGCATGGAACCTGCAATTATTGAAAATAGTGGTTTTATTGATAAATATATTGGTGATGAAATCATGGCACTGTTTGAAGTGAGTGCCGATAGTGCGGTGAATGCAGGAGTGACTATGTTGAAAATCCTCGCTGAATACAACCTCAGCCGACAACTACTCAACCGCCAACCCATAGAAATTGGCATTGGCATCAATACAGGAAATTTGAGGCTAGGAACTGTAGGCGGTAACTTTCGCATCGATACCACCGTCATTGGCGATGCAGTTAATCTCGGTTCGCGCCTCGAACAGTTAACAAAAGTCTACCAAGTTCCGTTTCTGATTTCCCACACCACCTTAGCTGCGCTCGAAGAACCGATGAAGTATGCCCTGCGCCTCGTCGCTCAGGTGCAAGTTCGAGGAAAAGCTCAAAAAGTGGGGGTGTTTGAGGTATTTGAGGCCGATCCTCCCGCCCAAAAACAAGCTAAATTGGAAACGAAACCGATTTTTGAATTAGCTTTGATTCGCTACTATCAAGGCTCGATCGAGGATGCCAAATTCCTGTTCGCTAGGTGTTTGGAAACAAATCCCAGCGATTGTGTTGCCCAAAGCTATCTAAAACGGTGTGCTTAACCCAAACTTACTCCCGGCGGGCAATATTTTATCGATCGAAATGATATTTTATTTGCCAAGATAGCCCGTGAAAAATACCTCAAAGCTAAGTTGCACGTCTTTCGGATAGCTCGAACCGGAGCTTGTGGTACAATACGGTAGGAAAAGGTACCATAAGAGAGAAAAAACAAGGAATAACGTGCAACCAAATCGTACCGTGCGGCGGGGAAGATTGTTCCCCGAAATTCAGTGGTCAGAAGAAAAAAAAGCCCAGTGGCGCGCTGAAAGAGCGGCATTTCGCAAGCGTTGCAAAGTAATTTTCGATCGCCATAAACCAGACTTAATTGAAACTCACTACAACTGGTACATGGCGGTTGAACCTGATAGCGGGGAATATTTTATGGACAAGGATGATATGGCGGCTACCAAAATGTGCCGCCAGAAACACCCAAATGCTATCCCCTACCTTTTCCGCATCAACAATACAGGGGCGTGCGGCTCAATATGATTGAAGGAAGATTTGGTGATGAGGACGAGCTATTTTTTGAAGTAGAATTGATTGCTAATAACGGCTTAGAATTACCTGTTGATACTCTGCTAGATACAGGTTTTTGGGACTGGCTAGCGATTGAAGAATTGAAGAATTGAAGAATTGAAGAATGGAAGAATTGAAGAATTAAAGAATTGAAGCAAGCGACTTGACGGATGAATCCGGGGGCTTGTATCCTGGTGGGTGCTGGAGTACCGTCCGCCAGTGGCTGAAAAGTCGGCGGTTAGTAGTTGATATGTCTGCGGGTATTTTGACATTGGAAGCGAGTTAAAAGCAATATGAATTTAAAAAGTTTTGACATAGTAATAGTAGGAGCAGGCCCAGCAGGGGGTCACTGTGCGAGAATCCTAGCCAAATCCGGCCACAAAGTCTTGCTGGCCGAGCAAAACGACAATTTTAATAAAAATGACTTTTCTAGCGCAGCCACGCCTCTAGAAACCCTTTCTAAATTCAATTTACCAGAATCCGTTATCGGCAGTTTTTGGCACAAACTTACTATTGAAACTAGCAAAGTCAGTCAAAGTTGGCAGTCTCCCGAAAGCTTGGGAGTTGTTCTCAACTTTGCTAAATTTAGAGCATTTTTGGCTAGCGAAGCTGAGCGATTTGGCGCTGAAGTTTGGCTTGGTTGTCGCTACACCGGACATTCACAAGCCAAGGGCGAAACAACGGTAGAATTTAAACAGTTATCCGACGGTCAAATTATCAAAGTTACCACGAAAGTATTGGTTGATGCTACTGGCTTTGCTAGGGCGATTATGTACGAAAAAGAGAAGGATAAGCCAGATTTTTTGTCGGGAACCGGAATCGAATATTTAATTGAAGTAGAGCCAGAAGTTTACAATAAATACAGCGGTGATTTAATCTTCTTTTTGGGCGATAAATGGATGCCGAAGGGTTATTCCTGGATATTCCCAATGGAACAAAACAGGCTGAAAGTTGGTGCGGGTCGCATTTTTTTAGATCCGAAAACGGTGAGGCATTTGTCACCTCTGAAAAAATATATTGATTTACTGATTGATGAATATCTGAAGTCTAAAAATTATAAAATTATTGACAAACACGGTTCGACTCTGAAGTACAGTCCTGGTTTGAAGGATATTTATTGCAAGGATAATATAATTGCGATCGGTGATACTGTCTCGACAGTAAATTTTTTGGGCGGTGAAGGGATTAGACACGGGATGGATGGTGCGGAAATAGCGGGGAAATATATTCAAAGCTATTTGGAGGGGAAAATCTCAGATTTTCGGGATTATGAGACCAAAATGCACCACAAGTTTGATAAGAAATGGAATATTTCTGAAAGGTTGGCGGTGAGAAAATATATTGATGATGTTAATGATGAACTGACAGATAAAATGATTTCTTATTTAAAGTATATGAAAACTGAAGATGTGATGGATATTTTATTTGATTATAAGTTTGAGAAGATTTCCCGAGGGTTAGGCGGTTATTTGCAGCGGAAAATTAAGGGATGGATTGAGAAATTTCACTGGTAAGGTGCGTCATATCATGTCCGATCGATCGCCCATAATACATAGCCGGGGCCCGTTTGTGAGATTGTCCGTTTTTGGCAAATATTATTGGCTCACGGGTCCCTACAGGAATCACGGTAATCGACCGGATATGATATCATATCGTTTCCGGTTGCATGGGCACGATCGAGTCAAGGTCAATAATTCCATATTCCCCGACTCCCCACTCCCCATCATTCCGGTGTAACCGGAATTGATATCAGTTGAGAGATTATTAGTTGAGGGAAAATCGCGCTGGCTGACGAACCCTACAATCTTAATTGTAAGGTATTTTCTGCTGTAAGTTGAAAGCGCGGCAGCGACAGTAAAGCATCGTCAAAACTGCTAAAACTTGACCTATATGATACACCAAAAGTATACCCGCTCGCTCCAATTAAATGCGCTACTATTGGATCGAAATCCCCGTAAGGATAGGCAAAACATTTAACAGATTTCTCTAATCCCTGTTCCAAGATAGCACGGGATTTCGCCCCCTCCCGCACAATTTCTGTCGGCGACAATGCAGTCAGGGGTTGATGGGTAGCAGACATAGAACCGAATTCAATCCCTGCATCCCGCAGTTGCAAAATTTCCGGCCATCCCATTACCTGCACTTCTTCAAATTCGGCTTTTTCCCAACTATTTGTCTTTCCTATCGACTCCGCTACTAGAAAAACAGTTGCTGTAAAATCAAAGCGTTTTAGCACAGGCCAAGCATATTGGAAAAAGTCGAGATAGCCGCCGTCAAAAGTCATCAATACAGCTTTACCGGGTAAAGGAGTTTTAGCCTGTTTAGCCCTTTGCCAATCTTCCCAACTCGCACTGTAATAACCATGCTGTTTGATATTTTGTAAGTGCTGTTCAAAAACCTGCGGAGTAATTGCCTCTAAACCGTCAGGAGAAATGCGGCGGTAGGCGAGAATCGGCAGCCTTTCTGTAACCCTATGATTGTCAAAAACTTGAGGTTTCACCGAGTGAGAAACTTCTCTATGCGGCGCTTTTGGCAAAATGATTTCCGGTGCGTAAAATACTTGCTTTGGCAACTCGTTATCTAAGGGAATTTGGATTCTCGGTTCCCCCGCGATTGCGGCGGCTGACTCGATTTCCGGCAGCGCCGCCGCCGGGAGTGCGGCCCGGCGGCTGACACTGGTCCCTGCCGCACCCTCGCGCCTGCCGAACATCACGGCATTTTGGGGGTAAATGCCCCCAGCACCCGGTGCATTCAACGAGTCGTGCAAATCGGACCTTTGTTTAGCAGAAGAGGCTAAGCGCTCGCGCAGGGACATTTTGCCGTTGAGGGGTTTTCCCAGCAAAGCTTCTCGCACGGTGGCGACGCACAACTCAAAACCGCTATTTAGATTAATTGTCGAGCGCAATTTTTGAGCCGAAACAAAATTATTTTCCACCGCAACAGTGACAATATCGATAGCAACGCCGCCTACTTTCACCAGCACGTCAATTTCCGAAAGCTCAACTTTTATATTAGCCAATTCCTCGCTAACTTCTAAGGCTATCAATTTTTTTTCTAGCGTAATTGTTGGGACTTTCTCTGCTATTTCTGGCTTGTAGAAATCCTTCAAATGCCAATGGGGACGCCCCCATAATTCTTGCAAAAATAGCGTCCAGTCATGTTTAGCGTGGAATGGTTCCACCAAAGTTTCCCACAATTTATTGCCTTTTTCCCAGCGATTGCGTTGAAAGAAGCGATCGATAATTTGCCAAGCAAACTGGGCTGCAACCGCATCCGCCAACACCGAAGCCGCAACCATCCCCTCGCAGACTGGCAATTCAATAATACCGAGTTCGATTCCTTCTAATTTGATGGTACAGCAGAGGATATCGCATATTTTCCCAAGAGCGCCAATATCAGAAATTGGTTCGCTCACTTCCACCGCAACTTTCCAGGCAATTTCACCATTTATTCGCTTTATATTATCTAAAATATATCGGATTTCATTTCTATTAAAATTTTTATGATATTTGTGAACCTTACTGGTTTTGATATCTCTCTCAATTCCTTTATGCCAAGGTAGATTTAAACTGAGCTTTGCGGCTTTTTCTTGATAATTAACGAGCATTTTATCGTCATATTCAATGCCCATAAATTTACAAATTTCTCTTAATATTTTTGTTTGGTCGTCTAAAAGCTCCTCATATTTAACTAATATATGATTGGATTTATTAACATATTTGTGGCTAGTTAACATCGCGTGTTCCCAGCGACCGATACAGTGGTTTAAATCCCAACCCGCGCCCCACAACTCGTTAAAACTCTTAGTAGCTTCATACATAGAAGCTATGGTATCCATACCGTTTCGCAAAATATGTATGAATTTTGCATCGGGCAAAAAGCGCTCTATGTCATCAATAAAATACATATGTTCCGGCGTTTTTTCCAACCAAATGCTTTTGTTTTGTTCCGCAGCCAAACCATCCAAAACTCCGACAAACCAACTAACTTTAGTTTCGACAGTTTGACTGTCATCAAAATCTTTTAAAAGTTCAGGACGATTAATTTCATCCTTAAAAAAAGCTTCCATCCTACTTGGCAACTTTCCCGCAAACTGGTCGTACAGCAAATAGTGAAAAAACTTAGATTCAGGAAAAGAAATAACTTCTGGATGAGCGGCTAATAAACTTTGAAGAATTGTTGTGCCACTGCGAGGGGATCCTACTAAAAATATCCGTTTCATTTTTATATTTTATAAGGTGTTTGTAAATGAATTTTTTTAGGACAGAGAGCGCAGAGGGCACAGAGGAAGAGAATAAAGAGGTAGGATTCCTGTTCCTATGTGTCCTCTCTCCGGTTAAAAACTCTTTTCCTAACTCCAAGTAAAATCCTCTTTCAACAAATCAGAAAGCTCCTGATTGTAAGGTTTGAAGTAATTTGTCAATTGTTGTTCGATTTCTGGCGGCATTTTGCTGTAATCCTCGATATTATTAATCTCATATTCTTTAATTGCACTGGCAGTAATGTCCAAGAAATCTAACACTTCTGAAAATACTTTGCGGGGATTTGCCAGAAAATCTTCGCTCTTGAGAATCAACAACTGTTCCCGGGGAAAATAGTCGAGCCAATTTTTGATTTGTTCAACATAAATTCCTCGCGACAAATAGGAATAATGCTGGTGATTGAAACTGTAATAACCTTCATCGGCTTTGATTTTTTCAATTTCACCTTTTAGCCGCTCTGGTTCTGAAGCGATCGCTTTTTCAAATTCCAGCTTTTCGCAGCCGATCGCCACTTCTAAATTATAGTGCATCCACGCTCGTTTTACCGGGTTTCGCAGCATTACAATCAGCTTAACATTTGGGAAACACTTGTAAACCCGCTCTGCCACTAACGGATGATAAATATAGTAAGGAGTCGTCTCCCACAGCAACACCTTCTCACCCGCCACACTGCGCGTCAACTGCTTGCTGTACCACTCAACACCGCGCTCGAAATTTAATTCAAAAAAGTGAATTTCGCGGGAACCTTCTTTAATAATTTGCAAGTGATTTGCTAGATAGCCGGATAGAGGTTCCGTGCCGCACTTTTGAGCGCCAATAATTAAAAAGTCCGGTTGTTGCTTATTTTTCAACTGAGTTGAAATCTTGGCGTAGCCGGGATTATTCTTATTCAAAGCGTGAGTTTGAGTGGCTGGTTCGGGTAAATCCGCCACCTGCATTTTGCCGTCAAATTCCCAGCGGTACGGCGGACAAAGAATCGTTTTTTGGTGTACAGTCGATCGCACGTACAGCGGATAAACGTGCCAGTGATAATCGTAGGCGTAAGCCCAACTCTTCTCGTAAACCCCAGCATTCACGTAATACTGGCCGTTTCCTAAATCCAGCCTGTCTACGTGCAGGCGGATTGTGCCTTTACCGAACGCCAGCGGTAGCAACCGACCCATTTGATTAGTATTAGTCTCAAAACAGCTTTGACCGTCTTCCCGGCTGATTACCACGCCAAAAATAGCAGCACCAATCGCTTTTGGCACCGAATAATGAATTTCAATAGTAATAGCATCACCACTATTTATTTCCTCATCCGGCAACACTTTTACATCCGTAATTTCTACTTCCAAAGAACCAAATCGATTTTCATTAACTCGCAGATGCGCACCCGTACTTGTAACTTCAGGAGGACGCATGGGAGTGCGTTTTTCAGTTTCCGAGCGCATTTCCGACAAATACTGACCTGCCACCACTTCCGGTTCCCCGTAAGCGACGATTTCACCGGATTTTAGCCACAAAGCCCGATCGCACATTTTCTGAATTTGCGCCGCGCTGTGAGAAATCAAAACAATCGCACATCCTTGAGCCTTAAACTCAGCGATTCTGTTCAAACATTTAGTTTGAAAAGCCACATCACCAACCGACAAATATTCATCAATTAACAGCACTTCCGGATCAGTATGAACCGCCACCGAAAAAGCCAGCCGCATTTGCATCCCCGTACTGTAAGTGCGCATCGGGCTGTCAATAAACTGTTTCAACTCTGCAAATTCGACAATATCGTCAAATCGGCGCGCCGCTTCCCGGCGTGTCAAACCGGCCACCACCGCACCCACAAGCACATTTTCTCGGCCAGTTAAATCCGAGTGAAAACCCGCACCCAAATCTAACAAACCGCCAATTCTGCCGTTAACTTTAATAGTTCCTTCCTCAGGGGTGCCGATACCGCCGAGAAGTTGCAGCAGCGTCGATTTTCCCGCGCCATTTTTGCCGAGAATTCCCAGCATTTCCCCGGGAGAAACAGTGAAATTGATATCCCGCAGCGCCCAAAAACGCGCCTGCGGTTTCATCCGCCCCCAACCCGATAAAGCGGCCTCCATAATCGTATAAGGTCGATCGGCACTGTAGCGGTTGAAGCGTTTCCCCAAACCCTTGACAACAATAGCCTGACGCATTTACAATTCCTCCACAAAAGTATTGCTTTGCCGTCTAAAAATTGCCAGTCCGATCGGCAAAATAACAGCCACAACCAAGCTCACAATTAATAGCGCCTGCCAATCCGGCTGCGTACCTTTGAGCAGTATGGCGCGGTAAGCTTCGATCAGTGGCACCATCGGATTTAACTGATATAAAGGCTGAAATTCTTTCGGGACGCTGTTGAGGTCGTAGAAAATCGGAGTTAGGTAAAACAGCATCTGCAAAAGGACGCCCAAAGTGTGCTGAGTATCGCGAAATGTGACATTCAAAGCGGCGAGGGGATAAGCCAAACCGACTGTCAAAACAAACTGAATAACCATCAGCAGCGGTAATACAAACAGCACTGAACTCGGTCGAACGCCATCAACTGCCAGAAAGATAATTAACACCGGCAAAGCTAACAGAAAGTGAATTAGCCCCGTCATCGTCGTGACTACCGGCAAAATAGCCGTGGGGAAATTCGGCTGTCTGATTAGTGCTTTATTGCTGGTAATTAATCCCGTTGCTTGAAATAATGCCGTTTGAGACCAAGTCCAGATTAACAAACCGCTGAAAGCAAAGGAAGAAAATTGCGGAATGTTAATCGGTATAACAGAGCGAAAGACAAAGGAAAATACAGCTAACTGCAACAGCGGATTGATTAAAGTCCAAGCAATCCCCAAAGCCGATCGCTTGTAAAGTAATTTCATATCGCGATCGACCAACACCCGCAGCAAATCGAAGAAATGAGCGATTTGGCGCCTGTAAACCAGCGTTGGAACACTTCTCACCGCGCACCTCCGGCGACTTGCTGCGCTTGGGGCTGTGGCTGCTCGATCGGCTCAATCTCAGCTAACTGCTGCGCCTGCAACTGCGCTTTTCTGTAAGCAAAAGGACTGTCTAGAGCTCCCAGCAACTCGCTGACTACCAACTTGCGCGGCAGCCAACGCGGATACCCCAAGCGGCGCACCAGCCACCAACCGAACCAATTAAGCGTGGCAAATTTCAAAAGTTCCAGGCGCGGCACAGTGCGGTTGCGAGCGCAGGTAAGTAAAAAAGCCCCAAAACCGCGCCCGTTATCCTCCAACTGCTTGCTCAAAGCCTTGTCGCTGCGCCGGTGCAAGTGCCACACAAAAGCGCTCGGCTCATAAAAAGTCGAGTATCCCTTCGCCAAAATCCGGTGAAACATCTCGATATCCCCACCCCCCCGAGTCGGAGTCCCCACATCCAAAGCCGGGTCAAAATTACCAACTTCCGCGAAGACTTGCCGCCGGAAAGCCATATTCGCCCCCACGCCGTAGTCGCTCGCCCACAGCAACTGCTGCACAGAAAGCTCGCTACCGTTGATTTTGCGGCGGTCGAGCTTTTGTAGCATTCCGCCGTATATCAGTTCAAATTGCTGTTGCGCCAAGGTTTCCAGTTCGGCGGCCGCCACTAAACCGCTCACGGCCATAATTTCAGGGTCCGCAAAAGCCGAAGCGATCCCCCGCAGCCAACCCCGATCTGGCCGCACGTCGTCGTCAGTAAAAGCTATAATCTCGTGCCGCGCTTCAGCGATCCCGCGATTGCGCGCCCAGTCTAATCCTGGCCGTTCTTCTTTGACGTAGCGTACCGGCAATCGCGCCACCAATTCAGCGGTGCTGCTGTTTGTAGGAGCGTTGTCTATAACGATTATTTCGCGGTCGGGATAGTCGAGTGCGAGCAGAGCTTCCAGAGCGCCTTTGAGCAAATCCGTGCGATCGCGCGTGCAGATGACAACGCTAATTGACGGCAGGTGGCGATCCGCTACTGCTTCAGAACCAGCGCCGAACTCCTCTCCTAAAGTCGATCGCACCAACTTTTTGCCTAACTGCTCCACAATTGTTTGTCGCACTCGAGCAGCGGAAATTGTTTGTTCCCAGGGATTGTTACTAACATAAGCCCAGCCCAGAGGCCGTCCCCGGTACCGAACTAAAATGCGAACTCCTTCATATTGTTCGAGTTGCCAAATCGGATTAATCTGTTCGGTAAACTCAATTTCCATCACTTTTATTGCCATAAAATGCTCCTGATAATTTTCCAGCGGAAACTAGATAAAAAAGTTTTGAGTTTTGACTTTTAACTTAGGGGTTGCCCTTTCCCAATTTCCCACCTTTTGAGGTTTGAGTTTTTGGTTGAAATTCCCCGACTTAAGTAGAGCGGCAAGAAAAAACAATATATTGTAGGGGCCCGTTTAGCTAATGATTACTAGCTGTAAGCGAGAAGATGAATGCACTCACCCGCCAGACCCCTGTAATGTTTATTTGCACCTACCTACTTAGTCATTAATTGCTAACTCATAACTTTCAACAGCCACTAAAGGCTTTTCCTCAATCCTTTCAGCAGTGCGGGGCATACCGTTAACCCCGATCGCCCGAGCCAGGGGTTCGGCATAGTGAAGCGCCAGAATCGAGCGCAAGTGAGCGCCCCGCAGCGGTTCCATGCCCACTTGCGGAAAAATGTGGCCGACTGTCAGTTGGCCGTAATACAGGTAAACCCCAGCCGGTCGTTCCGCGTCCAGCAGCCTTTCTGCCGCTTCCCAACCTTGCTGCAAATCGATGTTAATTTCATGTCCCCCCAAATCAGCACGGGCCGGGCCTCCTTGCATAAAACTAGAAATTGCCGATCGGCTTTTGAGCTCATCAATGACACCCCGCAAATACCAATAACCGCGCAATTTGGCCCGCAACCACCGCCAAGTTCCCCGCATCCCCAAGCTTTCGAGCAAATCCAGGGATTTCCTCGCGGACACAGCCAGCCCATCCACAACCGTCGGCCACAAAAACGCGATCGCCACCAAAATCTTGTCTACCAAGAAATAAGGAGTTTCGTAGTCTTTTATGTGCAGCGTCGGTCTCAGTTCCGGGTGTCGGCGCCCGATCAAAACATCCGAGCGCCCTTCCTGACGACAGCGCCGGAAAGAGCGATCGAGATTGTTAGTTTCGTGTTCGTAATGATAAGCCAGTGCTTCAGGAGCCAGAACCAAAGACACATCAGCTTTGAGCAACCGCAGCCCAAACTCATAATCTTCCCCGCCGCAGTTGCCGAAAGCCGAATCAAAGCCTTCGAGACGAGCAAACAGTTCTGCATCCAGAGAAAGATTGCCGCTGAGCAAATCTTGATAAGTAAATCGGTGATCCGAGCGACTCATCTGATAAAACTTGTCTTCCCACCACGAGCGCACTTCCACGTCAAAAAATTTAGTTCCTCCCTGCAACTTAGGCGGATAGGGACCCATAACAGCCGAACCCGGACGCTCTCGGTGAACCCGCGCGTGGCTTTCCACCAAAGGCGGCAGCGCTTCGATATCGTCGTCGAGAAACAGCAGCAATTGCCCGGTAGCCGAAGCCGCTCCGGTATTGCGGGCCATGGCCGCGCTCCGGCAATTTACCTCGATCGCCTGGTGTTTAAACGGAGCTTTGTAGTCTTGTAACATTGCCAAAGTATCGTCTATGCAGCTATCTGCCACTACAATAACTTCCATCAGGTCGAGGGGATAAGTCTGCGAGTGCAAAGCATCAAGAGCGCGCCGCAGCGAAGAACTTCGATTGTGGGTCGGAATAATTATGCTAACTGTTTGATTTTCTCTACTCATATTAGATTGGTAATTGGTATTTTGTCTTTTGTCTTTGGTATTTTGTCTTTGGTAATGGGTTTTTGGGGAGTTATAATTGGTGATTAAAATTTCCAACACTCTTACTTTTTCCCCGTCCCCTCCCTATCCATTAAATCCCTTAAATCCATTACACAATCCGTTGCCGGGCTTCCCTCTTCCTCCTGACTTATGACTCCTAACTCATCCAAAAAACTTAGACCTTAGTTTAATTTCCCAGATTCAGTTGTGGAGTAAATCTCAAATCTCAAATCTCAAATTAATTGACTTCCCCTTTAACTTCCTGCAAGCGCTTGCGAGAAGAAAAATAAGCCATCGGCCCGCTAACACACCCCTGCATTTGAGCCAAAAGTAAATAACTAGGAATACAGCCCGGTTGCTTTCGCAAAGAAGCAAATAATTCAGGAATTTGCTTGTACCGCAGCCATTGCCAAGCTAAGAGAGGGACACTGAATTCTCTGTTAACCAGAATCATCCGCGTCCAGAAAGCATAGACTCCGATTCCGTAGCATTTGAGCAAGTTGCGCAGTTCTTCCCAGGTGCGCCGGTGGCGGTGCCAACTCAAGGCCCTCGGTTCGTAGACCATGCGGTAGCCCGAGCGCAAAATGCGGGCAAACATTTCGCAGTCTGAACCGGCCTTAGCGGGCGTACCCACGCCCAAAGCTTCGTCAAACAGCCCGATGCAGTCGATCAAACTTTTCCGCAAAGCCATACTCGCCGAAACCCCCAGTGGATCTACAATCAGCGGATTGCAGGACGCCCCGTCAAAAACTCGGCGCTCGAAGCCCTGCCCGTAGGGGCAGTAGCCCTCAAACAATTCTTGCGCTTCGGTTTCCAGTTCTAGGGGCATCACTAGCCCCGTGACACACATAACTCGCGGATCTGTGAAATTGCGCAGCAGCGATCGCAGCCAGTTCGGATCTGGGGCCGCATCGTCATCTGTAAAGGCTACGAATTCGTGTTTAGCTTCGCGTAAAGCTCGGTTGCGGGCGGCGCTCTCGCCCACTACGTCTTCGCGCACATAGCGGACTTTTGGGTAATTTTTGACCAGTTCCTTGGTAGCGTCCGTGAGGGGCCAATTGTCAATTACTAAGTATTCCTGACCGTCATCTGGCAGCAGCATCAGCGCGTCGAGACAGCGTCGCAAATCTTCCGGTCGATCGTGGGTGCACACTGCTACTGTGGCCAGAGGCATTGCCTCCACCGGCCCCCGCTCATCCCATTCTAGAGTGTCGTAGAGCCAGTTTTTCCACAAGTTGTCACCAGCAGCATCCATAAGTTTTTCCCGTAATTCGTCACCGCCAATGCGACCTCCGACTACGGGCAAAAGAGCTTGACCGAGCGGTTTTCCGTGCAGTCGAATTAAAATCAAGGCTTTGCTGTAACGCTCCTCAACCCTAATTTCGGGCGGGAGTTTGGAGATTTCCAGGTCAAGAATAGCTGTTGCCATTTTAGATTTTTGATTTGAGATTGTAGATGCCGAAAAAAGCCTAAATACTCCGTACATTACCGGATGTATTTTAGCCGAAATTGTTTTAGGGGATAGCAACTTCTCAATGCCATACTTGACGATTGCCGCTCGCGAATCAAAAATCAAGCCTCATTTTTGTTATTGCTTTTATTTATTTTTACTTTCAATGACCTACTGATGTCAAGTTTTTTTACAAGCGAATTTTTACCGCCGACAAAGAGCGATCGTCGAGGCTTGTGTCAATTGCAGGTGTTATTGGCACTCTGCCGCCACCGGGCTTCGCCATTAATGTCACATCTAAAAACCCGATTTTTTGAGAAAACCAGGTTTGTGCGATCGCTCCTCATTTTAGCTTTAATTGCGATCGCGTACTATTCAAGGAAAACATACCCAACAATTCAACACTCTCGCCCTTCTAACTTTCACTCCTAGTAGTTCTCTAGCAATCCCAAGCCATTTGTGAGAATATAGATCCAGCCCCTGAAATACTCTTTTTTTATAATAAAGCCAAATGCTAAATATAACGGCACAAAAAACAATAATATCTTGTAGGGTCAAGTAGGGGCTCCTTTAGCTAAGAATCACTCCTATACAAGCCACTTTATTAGTGATCTCACCCGCCTGACGCACATTTTCCCGATAGCCCAAATCAGCAGGAACCGGGCCTCCTTTCATAAAACTAGAAATTGCCGATCGACTTTGGAGCTCATCAATTACACCCCGCAAAGACCAATAACCGCGCAATTTTGCCCGCAACCACCGCCAAGAAACCCGCATCCCAAGCTTTCGAGCAAATCCAGGGATTTCCTCGCGGACACAGCCAGCCCATCCACAACCGTCGGCCACAAAAACGCGATCGGGATCCATAACAGCCGAGCCCGGACGCTCTCGGTAAACCTGCGCGTGGCTTTCCACCAAAGGCGGCAGCGCTTCGATATCGTCGTCGAGAAACAGCAGCAATTGCCCGATAGCCGAAGCCGCTCCGGTATTGCGGGCTATGGCAGCGCTCCGGCAATTTACGTCGATCGCCTGCTGTTTAAACGGAGCTTTGTAGTCTTGTAAAATTGCCAAAGTATCGTTTATGCAGCTATCTGCCACTACAATGACTTCGATCGGGTCGAGGGAATAAGTCTGCGAGTGCAAAGCATCAAGACCGCGACGCAGCGAAGAACTTCGATTGTGGCTGGGAATAATTATGCTAACTGTTGGATTTTCCCTGTTCCTATTAGATTGGTAATTAGTAATTGGTAATTGGTAATTGGTATTGGGTATTTGGAAATTTATAATTGCTGATTAAAATTTTCAACACTCTTACTTCTTTCCAGTTCCCTCAATATCCACCTGTTAAATCCCTTAAATCCATTACACAATCCGTTGCCGGCTTCCCTCTTCCTCCTGACTAATGACTCTTGACTAATCCAAAGAACTTAGACCTTAGTTTAATTTCCCAGATTCAGTTGTGGAGTAAATCTCAAATCTCAAATCTCAAATCGATTGACTTCCCCTTTAACTTCCTGCAACCACTTGCGAGAAGAAAAATAAGCCATCGGCCCGAAGCAGCAACCCCGCAGTTGAGCTAAAAGTAAATTACTAGGAATACAGCCCGGTTGCTTTCGCAAAGAAGCAAATAATTCAGGAATTTGCTTATAGCGCAGCCATCCCCAAGCTAAGAGAGGCACACTGAATTCTCTGTTGACCACAAATATCCGCGTCCAGAAAGCATAGACTGCGATTCCGTAGCCTTGGAGAATTTTTTGCAATTCTTCCCAAGTGCGCCGATGGCGGTGCCAGCTCAAGGCTCTAGGATCGTAGACAATTCGGTAGCCCGAGCGCAAAATGCGGGCAAACAGTTCGCAGTCTTCGCCACCGACAGCGGGCGTTCCCGCCCCCAAAGCCTCGTCAAACAAGCCGATAAAGTCGATCGAACTTTTGCGCAAAGCCATGTTCGCCGAAACCCCCACTGGATAGACTATCAGCGGGTTGCAGTGCGCCCCGTCAAAAATTCGGCGCTCGAAGCCCCGCCCGTGGGGGCTGTAGCACTCGAACCATTCTTGCGCTTCGGTTTCCAGTTCCAAGGGCATCACCAGCCCCGTAACGCATATAACTCGAGGATCTGTGAAATTGCGCAACAGCGATCGCAGCCAGTTCGGATCCGGGGCCGCATCGTCATCTGTAAAGGCTACGAATTCGTGTTTAGCTTCGCGTAAAGCTCGGTTGCGGGCAGCGCTCGATCCCGGTACGTCTTCGCGCACATAGCGGACTTTTGGGTAATTTTTGACCAATTCCTTGGTAGCGTCCGTGGCGGGACAATTGTCAATTACTAAGTATTCCTGACCGTCGTCGGGCAGCCGCATAAACGCTTCAAGAGTGCGCCGCAAATCTTCGGGTCGATCGCGCGTAGAAACCGCTACTGTGGCCAGAGGCATTGCCTCCACCGGCCCCCGCTCATCCCATTCTAGAATGTCGTAGAGCCAGCTTTTCCACAAGTTGTCACCAGCAGCATTCCTTAGTGTTTCCTGTAATTGGTCACCACCAATGCGACCTCCGACTACGGGCAAAAGAGCTTGACCGAGCGGTTTTCCGTCCAGCCGAATTAAAATCAAGGCTTTGCTGTAACGCTCCTCAACCCTAATTTCGGGCGGGAGTTCGGAGAGTTCCAGGTCAAGAATAGCTGTTGCCATTTTAGATTTTATATTTGAATATTTTAGATTACGAAAAAATTCTCGATAATCCGTATATTAACGGAGGTATTTTAGCCGACATAGTTTTAGGGGATAGCAACTTCTCAATCCCATACTTGCCGAGCGCCCGCGCATCAAAAATCTCGCCTCATTTTTGTTATTGCTTTTATTTATTTTTGCTATCAATGACCCGCTGATGTCAAGTTTTTTTACAACCGAATTTTTACCGCCGACAAAGAGCGAGCGTCGAGGCTTGTGTCAATTGCAGGTGTTATTGGCACTCTGTCGTCACCGGGCCTCGCCATTAATGCCACATCTAAAAACCCGATTTTTTGAGAAAACCCGGTTTGTGCGATCGCTCGTCATTTTAGCTTGAATGGCGATCGGGTACTATTCTCTACAACATACCCAACAATTCAACACTCTCGCCCTTCTAACTTTCGCCCCTAGTAGTTCTCTAGTAATCCCAAGCCATTTGTGAGAATATAGAGCCAGCCCCTGAAATACTCTTTTTTTATAATAAAGCCAAATGGTAAATATATACGGCACAAAAAACAATAATATCTTGTCGGCTTAAGTAGGGGCCCCTTTAGCTAAGAATCACTCCTATACAAGCCACTTTATTCGTGCTCTCACCCGCTCGCTCCACATTATGGTTATTTGTACCTACTTAGTTAACCGACCTCAAAGAATTGAGCTAGTCCAATCCATACCCACGTGAAGTGAAGCGAGCTTCTTGAGTTCAAATGTTTCTCAAAGGCTATAAACACCGAGATATTCAGGAGGTTCTAGAAGTCAGTCCCGGGTTCATTGGCAAGGGAGACTAAACTCTATAAACTACTGGTATATCTAGGTTAAAACTGGCAGAGCGACCAGGGTCAGTCGGTTATCTAGAATTTGCGCAAAGCGCAGCAGTCATTTGCTGGCTGCCGTCAAAAAACAGGAATCTTGCAGAACAGCAAGGATACATATTCGAGAACTAGGATGTGATGTTTGACTCCAAACAGAGCTATTACACACTGTTTAACCAGGCACGGATTAGGTGAAAAAAAAAAAAATAAAAACGCAACCCTAAATAAGACCCAGCAATGCTCAAAAGAAAATAGGAGATTACAGACTGGTTGGACATTCATCGAGCTGAGATTACTTCTGGCAAGTTAGTGGTATTTTTACAGCATGAATATCATGTATGGTCCGGGGATTGATGTGGCTATGTTTGGGGTAAAACAAAAGAACGCATCGTGTTCCTCGTCAATGAGCCGAGTAAACAAACCTATTATGGGGCAGTCAGTCGATTTTAGATGTGAGGTTTGAGAGGGGGCCGTGAGACGGGGGTGAGGCGTTGGGCGAAACGTCGAGCCGCGCTCAGAAGTTCGGCGAGCCCGAGCCGTCGAACTATTTGACATTTACTCCACAGATGAATCTGGGAGCTTGAACAACAGTCTAAAACTTTGGGCGGCTGGCGAGTCCTGTGGAAAACTTGTATCCGTTTTTCGGCGACGTCAAAAAGCCATTTAAACTCACTCCCGGATAGCCACAAGGTTTGCTGAGAAGAATGTATCAAACTTTTACAAAGAAACCGCTCAAACTCATAAAGTCTCTCTCTGCCCTGACAAAAGCAGTGAGCTAGCACGATTGTGGTTTTCCAAGTTTTTCAGATGGGACTATACACCGCCCTCAATACCCTAAAAATGAAGATTTGTAAAGTTTTATCAAGATCTTGGGGCATCTGAATTAAAATCTTCTCATAAAAAAGACTAGCTTTTAGCAGGCACAAATTGTGGAAAAAGGTTTAAAACTCAGAATATGAGATCGAGTTCGCTGCTCTTACATGGTGCAATAAAATGTAACTTTTGATGCCAGAACCAGTAGCATGAACTTTGTCGAAGGCCGAATGCCCGGAGCGGCCAATGCCTTCGGAAAATCGCTTTCCAGGCGCTGCATCAAATCTTAAGTATAATTACTTTCGTTGCACGGGAGCCGGAGCCTTCGAGCAAACATTTAACTCCAGGGCTTACGCACCAAAACTTTGATAAACCGGGTTTTTTTACCAGGAGCGAGGGCGGCAACAAAGTGTTTTCGTCCATCTTTCCCCGGTTTCTGCGTCCGGGACTGAACTCGATCGAATGAATGCAGTCGCAACCAATGTTTAAATGTGGCGATACTGCAAGTTGCGTGCAAAGCAGGGAGCTAACCGCAGTGATGGATCTCGATTGTTTACCTTACGGCGCAGGCCACGCACAGGAAGGGGTCTGTCTGCTAGTCCGAATGGGGCCGCACCGCATTTTACTAGACTGCGGTGTAGAGGATATTGCACCCCTGTCAGCGACACTAAATCGATCGCTGCCTGCCGATTTCGTGGTCTGCAGCCACGCCCACTCCGACCACGCCAGAGGTTTGCTAGCACTCCATCAATCTTTCCCCCACCTGCCAATTTACGCCAGCGAAGTGACAGCGCGACTGCTACCACTCAACTGGCCGGGACGGTCTCAGCAGCCAGAAACCAGGTTCTGTCAGGCACTGCCCTGGCAGTCGCCGATCGAACTGCGCCCGGGATTGAGCGTGCAGTTATTCCCGTCGGGCCATTTGCCCGGAGCGGCTACTGTGCTGCTGACTTATGCCGCCCCCCACCGCACCTACACCCTGGTGTACACCGGCGACTTTTTCCTGTCCAATTCTCGTTTGGTGGAAGGTTTGCCCTTGGGAGAACTCAGGGGCATGAAGCCGGATGTGTTAATTTTGGAAGGAAGTTACGGCACGGCGCGCCACCCTCACCGCCGACAACTGGAAAATCAGTTAGCCGATCGCATCCACCGCGCCATCGCCGACGGGTACTCGGTACTGCTGCCCGCGCCGGCCCTGGGTTTGGGTCAAGAACTGCTGATGCTGCTCCGCAGTCACCACTACTTTACTGGCCGCGACTTGGATATTTGGGTGGACGGCACTGTCGCCGACGGGTGCGACGCTTATCTGGAACTGCTGCCCCAATTTCCCACCGCGGTCCAAAATTTTGCTCTGCACCAACCTTTGTTTTGGGACGAAAGGGTGAAACCCCGCGTCCGCCGGTTGTCTGCCGAAGGGCGCCCCGGATTGAGTTCCACGCCGTGTATTGTAATTACAGACAAGTTTGCTGATTTGGCTTTGTATGTTGGCGAAAGCACAAATCCTTGGATTTTGCTCGCACCTCAAAAACCCGGATATCCCCTCAGCAACTGGCCAGAATCTGGAGTCAGAAGCGTCGAAACTTATCTGCTACCCGAACACTGCGACGGTCCGGGGACTACCCAGCTCATCCACAATTTGCGTCCCCAGCACGTAATTTTGATCCACGGTTCCCCTGCATATTTGGCTGACTTGGCTAACTTGGACGAGCTGCGAAACCGCTACCAGTTGCACACTCCGGCGGCCGGAACACTTGTAGAACTGCCGATCGGCGAAATGTTTTTGCAGCCCGCTATCCCGGAAACTAACTATGAGGGAGAACTCAGCGAATTGGGGAAAGAGGTAGCAATTAGCTTACCGAGTCCGATTACAGCCGATCCTCGGTGGGCTAATTTTGCCGATACCGGTTTGGTAGAAGCGCGGTGGCAAGGCGAAGAACTGGTAGTGCGCGGCATCTCCCAGCGGGAACTGCTTTTTCAAAGCAGCGCCGTTCAGGCCAACCTCGAATGCTGCGGCAATTGCCAGCACTACCGCGGCCAGCGCTGCTGGAACCAATTATCTGCTTTGTTTGGCTTTAAAGTTACCCCCGACGGTTACTGTCCGGTGTTTAAAGCGATACCCGAGTCCGAACTTTTCCTAGATGAGGAAACAGACGGCGAATAAGCTGTCGGGCACCTCGAAACTAACCCGCAGGCAAAGAAAACAAAAAACACTCCTGGATCCACCCAGACAAAAAACCCCTTTTAACTTCCTAGCGGTTCGTCCCGCGCTCGATCGGATCGAGGATGAGCCTCGGGATAAAAGCAGGTTTGTTGACGACACTCCCCTGACCTATGGGCGAGGGCGCGAGGTTCTCTCTCGATGGAATAAACAGCCAATTACTTAGTAAAACAACCCTTTACCATCAGTAACCTATTGTGGTAAACTCGACTTATGCTGCTATTGCCCAAACTTTTTCGATCGTGAATCTTTCTACCTGGCTGAGACAGGTTTTTTGTGTCGTTTTTTGCCAAGAACCGAAAACAACACCTGTTGACGGGTTTGTGATTACCAAAAGTTATAATTTAGTAAATCTCAGACAAGCTTAACTTGTGTTCCCCTCAGCTTGAATAGATGGTCAATCCCGATCGGGATTTTCCCTTACTTATTCAGCAAGCCCTAGATAAGTGCCGTGGGGCAGGAATATCCAAGAGCTCACCAGGGTGCGCCCGCGCTGTACTCGTAGAGTCAGCGTTGGCACGAGGTCACGCAGTGGTAAGCTGTCGCCCATTGAATTTTTAAACTACTGTGTACTTACGCTCTTGTGGGGTGGGCAGGAGATCCCGCCATCAAGCTTAAATTTCAAGGCAAAATAGCTTATTTGCTCCCAACCCAAAATATTTTTGGCCTAAACGGGGTTTTTTGCATAATTCCTCCACAAAAAAAGGGAGAAAAGTCGTTTTCTTTTCCCCCAAGTCTTCCTGGTGCCTCAAGCGCGAGCTCAAAACTATTCCAAATTCGAGTCGGGGTAGTGATTGCGAATTTGTTCGGCTTCGGGACAATCGTCAGAAACTAGGGGTTCGCAGTTAGTTCGGGACACCGAAGCCAACTTCTGGGACACAGATCCAATACTTTCGAGACGCACCATTTCTTCCCAGGAGCTGATTTCGTCTTCTTCGTCGGTTTCGTAGCGCAGCGTGACTAGATCCCCTTCAATATCTAGGATACGAGCGCGCTCTATCCAACGTTGCTGATCTCGAAGAAAAATAGAAACCTCACGACCATCACAACAGAGTTGATAGATTTTGCGCTGTAGCATTTGTCAGTTCTCCTGCGCAGTTTAAGTTGCTTAAAATATAGCCTGTTTACCGTAACGTACTTTGGGTTTTACATCGGAAGGCACAGCCGTATGGACGGGCCATTTTCACGTTTTCCGAAACTTTGGTACCGATGGGAGTTACCAAATTTCATTTTACCACCAAATCTATCTAGTACGCCATTTATCTAATTACAGATTTTGCAACCAGTGGCATCCCTCGCGGGAGGCATTTGCCAGCATAGATCCGAGCATTAGAACTTTCCTTTGGCGATCGCGATTAACAGCCACAATAAAAACAGACTCTGCCTCAGAAATCTCGCTCTTTTCTGGCTCAAGTCCCCCAGAAACCTCTTGTTTCGACCTTGGTTCTAGCCCAATAACCTCTCTTGACCCAATCTCAAATCTCAAAGCGAAAGCTCCTTTCGCCACACTCAAACAGTGACCATAAAAACAGACTCTGCCTCAGAAATCTCGCTCTTTTCTGGCTCAAGTCCCCCAGAAACCTCTTGTTTCGACCTTGGTTCTAGCCCAATAACCTCTCTTGACTCAATCTCAAATCTCAAATCTCAAATCTCAAAGCCCAAAGCGACACTCAAACAGCGACAATAAAAACAGACTCTGCCTCAGAAATCTCGCTCTCTTGTGCCTCAAGTCCCTCAGAAACCTCTTGTTTCGAAGTTGGTTCTAGCCCCCACTATCCCCTGTGAACTCAATCTAAAATCTAAAATCTAAAATTTAAAATTGATTGACCAGAGTGTGATAAAAATCACTGACAGTAGGCAGCGACTAAATGTAGAAAATGGTGGCGGCCAACAACTAGCTTCAAAACGGGCAGCGGAACCTGTGGCGGTTAAGCTAAAAGAATTGCGGTTCCGTTCAAAATAAATTGGAGTCATCGCGAGTGCGTATTAAGGAGGCTAATTGATGGTGTACGCAGAAAATTGGTCGCAGCCGTCTATCTTGGAGCTAGCGCGATCGGGCAACTTTCAAGCCCTGAATTACTGGATTGACAGCTTGCTGCGACCCGAAGGGATTTATGCCCGCGTCGAACAGGCTCAGGCTGGCTGCGTCCAAATCCTCGTAGAATTTCAGCGCGAATTTGCGCCAGATACTAGATTACTGGGGAGCACTCTCCGGGAAGGCTTAGTCAAGTTTATTTGCCACCAACTCTGGAGACTCAACTCGCCAGCAGTAGAAGGGGTGCGAATTCACGCGCGCTTGGCTGGGGAACCCGACATTCTCTGGAAACAGTCAGTGCGAATAGTCACTCCGGCAAACCGCCAGCGGCGGCGTTACCGTTCCCTACTGGTCGTCGATTGGGTTAAATTTAAAACGTATCGTTCTCTGCTGCTAGTAGGATCGGCGCTTGCCTCATTTATTTTAGGGTGTTGGGTGAGCTACCACGAAGCTCTGACCCTGCGGTTAGTATCCCCAGTATCCGGGTACCAGCAAGCTGCGGTAATTTCGGGGCCGCCTGCCAAACGTGCGGATACGGTACAAGCGGCCTTAGAAGTGGTACCAGTAGTACAGCAAAAGCAAGTTGCTAATCCTTACGACCCAACCGTAACGCTGATGTTCGGAGGAAATGTGAATCTATCGGATGCGCTCGGAGCATCTGCGGGCAACGATTACCATTGGGCTTTTGCCAATATGGACGAGTACCGGCAAGCAGATGTGGCGATGGTTAACCTAGAAAACCCCCTGACTCGCTCTAAATTGGGCTCTGGCAAAAAACAATTAAATTTTAAAGCCGATCCAGAATCGGTGAAAGTATTAACAGCAGGAGGAGTGGATATTGTCAATCTGGCAAATAGCCACGCTATGGATTACGCGGAACCGGGGCTGGTGGAGACTATGAATACTCTAGATAATAGTGGGATTCAACACCAGGGAGCCGGCCGAGATATAAAAGAAGCGAGGCGTCCAGATATTATTGAGGTTAAGGGTCAGCGGATCGCCTACCTCGGTTATTACGATGCCGACCTTCACGCCGCCGACCAAGGGAAAGCGGGCATTAACCCCCGCCGCAACAATCGCGTGGCAGAGGATATTCGAGCTCTCAGGGGTCAGGTAGACTGGATTATTGTTAATTACCACTGGGGAGTGGAATTGGCAGATTATCCGGGGGACTGGCAGATTGATTTGGCTCGGTTCACGATCGACCAAGGAGCAGATTTGGTAGTGGGACACCACCCCCAGGTCCTGCAAGGTGCAGAAATTTACAAAGGCCGCCCGATAGTTTACTCGCTGGGTAATTTTATATTCGGCGGGAATGCTCTCCGTGATTACGATACCGCAGTCCTGAAAGTATCGCTCAAAGACAGGAATATGAAGGTAGAGTTTCTGCCTGTGGAGGTGAAAAAGTTTCAGCCGAAGGTGGTGAAGGGAGCCGCTGCAGATCGCATCCTCAAACACGTTGAGCAAATTTCTAGTATTTTCGATCGGCCGATGCGATCTTCTGTAGTTCTCGAAGCCCCACTCAACCTAGGAACGGCACCAAAAACTCCTTATTCTCCATTGCCAGGAGCAGCAAAGAGCGGTACCCGAGGGCCAGGATCCGGTTCCGGGGCCAGCGACGGTGAAAGCAATGTGCAAGGCCCCGGACAAACCAAACCAACTTTGATTTTGCCGGCTTTGCCACCTGCGCCCAAACAGCCGGACAACTCCTCATTTTTCCCGAACGGGGCGGGACCTGCAATTGAGTCAAACCCGCCTCCGAATCTAAATTTGCCGCCGCGCATCTACCGTACTCAACCTCAAAATCCCAGCGGGGAAGCAGATCCGTTTACGAAAGAGCCATTCATCAAAGAACCGTTTATTTCGCCCCCATCTCCCAGTCAAGGAGCAGTGCCGAGTCCCCAAAGCTATATTCCCCCCACTCGGGCTGTATCTTTTGAAGTGGCACTCAAAGAGCAGCGGACCTCCACGATCGTTCCAGGTACAAGCAGCGACCGCTCCGGGCCGCGGATCGCCCTGCCTCCTATAGCTGGGAGCATTAGTTAGCCAATGGGGGCCGGAGCGAGGATTCAGGGGGAGGATAGGGGCGGTAATGGGTGAACATCAACATAGCAGCGACCAATTATTAACGACCAATTTACTGACAACCAATGATCAATGACCTACTACCGATGACAAATGTGTTTGCGATCACGCTCAAGCAAAAGCAGTACAAAACCTATATCCTCTCCGACGAAACCGCTAACTCTGCTCTAGAAGTTGTGCCGGAACGGGGCGGTATTGCCACTAGCTGGCTGGTTGAAGGCAAAGAAATCTTCTACTTGGACGCGGAACGGTTCGCCAATCCCGATCTGACAGTACGCGGCGGGATACCCATCCTGTTTCCTATCTGCAGCAATCTTCCTGACAATACTTACACCCACAAGGGAGTGCAGCATAAGCTCAAACAGCACGGCTTTGCGCGAGACTTGCCTTGGAGAATCGGCGAACCAGTTACGGAGGGTTGCGCCGCTCTGACCCTGATTCTCGACAGCAGCGACAAGACGCTGGCTGTTTATCCGTTTGATTTCCAACTAGCCTTTACTTATCAGATTAAAGGCAATTCTTTGGAAATTTTTCAGCGATACACCAATCTGTCTGACGAACCCATGCCTTTTTCTAGTGGTTTCCACCCCTACTTTTTGGCGAGGGACAAATCTAAGCTCCGGTTTGAGATTCCCGGGATGCAGTACAGAGATCAGAACACCCACACCAAGGGTTACTTCACCGGGGTTTTTGACCCGACGCTGGATGAAATTGATGTTTCCTTTGACGAGCTCACTGGTCTTGCTGCTACTGTCACTGACTCGGCCCAGAACTTGCGGCTCACACTCAGTTACAACTCCAGCTATGGGAAGTTGGTTTTCTGGATGGTGAAGGGCAAGGATTTTTACTGTTTGGAGCCTTGGACGGCTCCTAGAAATGCGCTCAACACTGGCGAACACTTGATTTATTTGCAGCCGGGAGCGACTTGCGAGATGCTGATTCGCCTGAGTGCAACTTTTTTTTAAAAAACACTTGCTATTTCACATCAGGGGTGCTACTATTAGAAATTGTGTGCGGTAACAATGTTTTCGCGGGTCGCTAGCTCAGCGGTAGAGCATTCGGCTTTTAACCGATTGGTCTCGGGTTCAAATCCCGGGCGACCCATAAAAAATTAGTGAGTGAAAAATTTTGAGTTTTGAGTGGAATGCTCGGAACTCAAAATTTTGTTTGTTGAACTTTTAAGTAAATCTGGAAAGATAGTGCGCGATCGGTGGCAAATTGTCTTAATATTATCGTAAGAATTGAGCTTGTCCAAAATTCACTGCCCAAAAATCACAAATAATTAGGAGGAATATCTATGGCGCTTGTACCTATGCGATTGCTGCTCGACCACGCGGCTGAAAATGGTTACGGCTTACCGGCTTACAACGTCAACAACATGGAGCAAATCCAAGCGATCATGCGCGCTGCTGACGAAACCAACAGCCCTGTGATTCTGCAAGCTTCTCGCGGCGCTCGCTCCTACGCTGGCGAAAATTTCCTGCGCCACTTGATTTTGGCAGCAGTTGAAACCTATCCTCACATTCCCATTTCCATGCACCAAGACCACGGCAATGCCCCCGGCACTTGCTATTCTGCCATGCGCCAAGGTTTCACGAGCGTGATGATGGACGGTTCTCTGGAAGCGGATGCTAAGACTCCCGCCAGCTACGAGTACAACGTTGAAGTTACTCGCGAAGTGGTGAAGGTGGCTCATTCGATCGGCGTTAGCGTTGAAGGTGAACTGGGTTGTTTGGGTTCTCTGGAAACAGGAATGGGCGAAGCAGAAGACGGTCACGGCTTTGAAGGTGCGCTTTCTCACGATCAGTTGCTGACAGATCCCGAACAAGCTGTTGATTTCGTCGAGCAAACCGGCGTTGATGCTCTAGCAGTCGCGATCGGCACTTCTCACGGCGCTTACAAGTTTACTCGCAAGCCGACTGGCGAAATTTTGGCAATCAGCCGCATTGAAGAAATTCACCGCCGCTTGCCAAATACTCACTTGGTAATGCACGGTTCTTCTTCTGTACCTCAAGAATTGCTGGAAATCATCAACAACAACGGCGGCAAAATCCGCGAAACCTACGGCGTACCTGTGGAAGAAATCCAAAAGGGCATCAAGTGCGGTGTTCGCAAGATCAATATCGATACTGACAACCGTTTGGCGATTACTGCTGCGGTGCGCGAAGCTTTGTTTGCGAAGCCCGATGAGTTTGACCCCCGCCACTTCTTGAAGCCGTCGATCAAGTATATGCAGAAGGTTTGTAGCGATCGCTATAACTCTTTTGGTTGCGCTGGTAACGGTACAAAGATTAAGCAAGTGTCTTTGGACGATTTTGCAGCTAAGTATGCTAAGGGCGAATTGAGCTCTTCTGCTAAGAAGACTGTGGCTGTTTAAGAATTTTAGGTTTTAGATTGTAGATTTGTCTGAAGTCTAAAGTTAGGATTGCCGGGTAGCTTTGAAGTTGCCCGGTTTTTGTTTTTGGACAGAAACCCATAGAAGTAAATTCGTTGGAATTCCTGTGAAGCAAGAATCCCCACGCCTTTAGGCCCGGGAGTGTCTATTTTGCTTACAATGAAGCTAATTTTGCTGGGAAATTGAACCGTTTGAATCAAAGGTGAACGAATGGCAAAGGTTATTGCAGTTACAGAAGCTATTAAAAGTCTTGCTGAGGCTGAATCAAGGTTGAATTTGAGCAGAACTGAGGATGAGGCTTTTTTTACAGAGTGGCAAGCCCAATTGCCAAGTCCCAGCGATTCTGAACAGACTGCTTTGGATACGCTACGACGTAGATTGCTATATCATAGGGCCGATGGAGAATTGTTAGAAGGGGCAGTGACTTTGCTGGTGGCATCACCTTTGTTAGAACTGGCGGGATTCTACGATCCACCTTTCAGGATGAAGGCTGAAGCTGCAATCGAAATTGCGATCGATGATGGGGAAGAAACCCTCCGCGGACGAATTGATATCTTGATTTTGCAGAATCAGCTTTGGGTAATAGTTTTGGAGTGTAAGAAGACTACGATTTCGACGCGATCGGCATTACCCCAAGCATTGGCGTACATGATGGCAAATCCTGATTTGGATAAACCGAGATTTGGTATGTTGACGAATGGCGATGATGTGTTGTTTGTGAAACTCAGGGCTCAACCTACACCCGAATACGGCTTATCGCGGGCATTTTCGATTTATACTGTGCCAAGTGAATTGCGATCGGCTTTTCAAGTCTTGAAGCATTTAGGGCAAGGCATCACTACCGTCTAAGTTACGGTGAAGGGCGCACAACACGAATCAGTTTACCTTGCAAAGATTCTTCTGCTTTAATAGCCGCGTTGATGCGGTTAGCCAGTGCTTCCCAATTGCGATCGTTCGTACAGGCAATAATACCAGCATGATCTGGCTGTATGCGGTGCAACCGAAAGAAATCTTTACGGTTTTCGGTAAGGACAGCACGTTTTTCGCTACTAGCAAAAGCTAAAACATCCGGGTCAGGAATTTTTTGATTCGCTCTGCCTGCTTCTTGGACAGTCAAAACATCGTGTCCTAAAGCTCTTAGTAATTCTACAACAGGATAGGGGTATTGCTCATCGGCATAGAGACGTGCCATCGGCTACAAATCCTCGTCCATCACTTCATCGTTTTCCCGAATTTCTGTTTCAATTTCATCGGAGAAAGCTTCAGCATAGGCCCAAGCGTTAGCAATATCAGTAGCAGATAGCAATCGATAGCTTGTGAGTAAGTCTGCTTCGCTATAGCCAATACGACGAGCTTCTACAAGTCCCCAAACGGTGATGCGAGTTCCAGCAATACAAGCACTCCCGCCACAGACATCAGGCGTTTTTTCAATACCGCGCCAAGGAGTGATTTTGCCTTGAGTGAGGAGTTGAACGACTTGAGCTTTTTCTTCGTCAGAGAGTGCCAGGAGTTGAGGCTCTAATTCTTTCAGCGTCATGACAAACAATGGAATTGCGACTACCGATCATTCTATCGAACCGATCGCCCTATTTACCCGATCGCCCATTGCCACTCCTAGTAATTGGGGTGAAGCGCGAGAATTCCAGCAATGGTTGTATCGATTATACCGCCTGGGCGATCGCATATTGCCTAAGTACAGGTGAAATCGTGTAAAAATTTGCTTGTTGTTCTATCAAGCAGCGCCGCGATAGAGATTGCAGCGCATTTAGCAAATCTGAAGCCGGAATAATCTCATTTTCTAGCAATTTTGCCCGGTTGATTGGCTGGCTTTCTTTCGCTAATAAGGAGATTACTTGTTTTTCTAGTTCGGATAGGCGATCGAACTGCTGCTGTAAAACATCTTTCACATCTTCCGGCAACAATATGGTATCATTTGGTAATAACTCAGTCACGCCTCCTCCCAAGTCTTGAATCAGATTCGCCACGCTTTTTAACCATAGGGGGTTGCCTTGGTAGCGATGAATGAGTGTTTCACTGTTGTCGATTTCTTCTAACCCATAATCTCTCAATATTTCCCGTCCGGCGGCGATGTCTAAACCTTTGAGTTGTAAGCTACGAATGGGAGTATTTGGGTTTTTAAGTTGAGTGACTTCTCTCGGTTGTTCCCAACCGATTAACATCAAGCAGCTTTGATGGGATAATTTTTCTATTTGTTTGAATAAAGAGCGATATTCTTCGCATTCAGGTTTGTATTTTCCTGCCAATTCGCCGCTACATAAAAGGTTGTGAGCGTCATCTAAGACGATTAAACAGCGATGGTTTTGTAAATACTTAATCAGCGGTAAGCGTTTCTGGTTGGTTGGGGATAAATCTTGTTTTTCGGAATGGGAAAAAAGCTGTATTAGGTTAGATTTAAATTTTTCTATGGTGGGGAATTCGTCTAGTGTGTACCAAACTGCGTACTCAAACTCGTCTTTAATTTGTTGTACGAGTTGCACTGCTAGGGTGGTTTTGCCGATACCGCTGATGCCGGTGAGGGTTATGAGGCGGCTGTGTTGTTGTAAAATCCATGTGGTGAGGGTGTGGAGTTCGAGGGGGCGATCGAAGAAATCACCCAACTCCGGCATTTCGCTTAAATCTTGATGTAGAGTTTTGGTTTGTTTTGGGTTAGCTGTTTCCTGATTTGGTGGGTGTGAGTTTGGGATATTTGGCGGGTGTCTAGCTTCTCCACAGATGTTAAAACTACCGCTCACTACAACGTCTTGTGCAAAGTTTACAACATTAGAGTTTTGTAACCTCTCTATTGCTGAGCGAACATTCGATTTACTAACATCTTCTCCTAACTCCTGTGAAAGGATCTGCCATAATTCCGATCCGATTTCCCTGATGCGACTTTCAGAACAGCCAAAGTCTTTCGCTATTTCTTTGTATGTCTCGCGTTGTAGAGTTCCCCGCAGTACCGCTGCTTGTAAATCGTCAAGGTGCTGACCTGTTTTCTCGAAAACTATGCGATCGGCGACATTTAACATTTCTTTAAGATTCATCTGGCAGGGAGATGCGAGAGTTTTGTGTATTGTAGCTCACAACTGCCAACATTTTCGTACATTTTCGTACATTGTTGTACAAACTTAGATTAAAGTTAAAGTAAAAGCGAGGGACCAGTGGCGGCAAAATAGAACATTTTTTGCCTAGACAAACCTTGAATTTGTTAAGGATAATGGAACAAGTATTAAAAGGATGAATTGATTTATGAATTGGGAAGATTTTGCCAGTCAAGCCGGTGACGAAGTTGTAGAAAATGTTGTTGAAAAAACTATGGGCATTGATGGAAATACAGTTAAAACAGCCAAAGCGGTTGTAGAATCTGGCGCTGCGCTAGGCGCGGCTGCTAGTGCTGCTACAGGGTTGAGTGTTGCAGCAACTTCAGGAGCAGGAATTACTTCAGGCCTAGCCGCAGCAGGTGGTGTGGTTGGTGGTGGTATGGCGGCGGCTCCTGCGGTATTAGCAGCAGGCCCTGCTTATCTGGGGGCAAAAATAATGAATGAAACTTTGTTCAAAGAGCAATCGAACTTGTCTCAGGAAGAGAATAAGGCTCGTGCACGGGCAAGAACAGCTACAAACGTTGGGGCTGCTGCTGGTCTAGTTGGTGCTGGTGCTGTAACGGTAGCTGGCGGTGCCTCTGGTGCTGCAATTATGGGTACCCTTGCGGGTATCGGTGGCGTTGTCGGGGGAGGTGCAATTGCTGGTACTGCCATAGTTGCTGCTGCACCTGTTGCTGCGGCGGCTGCTGTTGGATACGGAATATATAAACTGTTTGGAGGTAAAGGGTAAAGATAGTTAGTTCAGTTTGACTTTGAAGGTCTAATTAATCTGAAGTTTAGCGGAGCACTTAATTATTATGGATGAGATAGTCAATAAGTTAGCTGGTCTAGGAGTTGCTGGTTTAGTCTTAGTTGGGCTTGTTGCAACCTCTTCTTATGCAGGAGCCGTAGCAATTACAACTTCGTTAGCTTTTTTAGGTGGTCCTTTTGGCATGATTGGGGGCGCAGTTGCTCTCACCTTGATTGCAGGCGTTTCAAGCATGATTGCAAAGGTTGGGGTTGAGACTCTAGCAAAGGCTGTAGTTCAACAGCTTAAGGAGAGTGGCAGATCGGAGAGTTCTATCATTCAAGAAATCAATAATTTTCCAATGATTACTCAAGGTCTACGTTCCCAACTACGTGAATATGTCCGCCTAGTATAAAAGGAATAAGTGTGATTGCTGCTCTCCATTAGTGCGATCGCCTTTTTTTGTAGGTTGGGTTGACGCTTGTGTCATCCCAACCTCTTTTTCTACGTACAATCTTATCCATTGCCACCATTTAAAAGTGCGCTGATTGCACGGAGGGCGATGCTTGAGTTAAAAAAAGATCGATCGCCCTATGGACAAAGATTTCTGCTAAAGTATAGCGCGTACTTAAATCAAACAGCCTACACTTGTGGAAAGAATTCCAAACGAGGCCTTAGTAGTTCGTGGCGGTCGTAATCGCCCAGAAGATATTAAACGCAGTACGGCAACTCACCCCAGCGGCATCACGGGAATTTCTGTAGAATGTGCAGTAGGATTATCTGTAGCAGAGTTAGCAGTGACAATCCCTCATGGACAAGTTGGTGTGACGACAGTAGGCGAGGTTCGATCGTCCGATGGAGATGTCATCCGTACTTCTGGCCGAAGTCCAAATCATGCAACATTAACTGGCTTAACACCAGAAAAAGCAAGTCTTCTGCTGACACCCACGATTCCTAATCCATCACAACAATCATCCTGAGTAAAGTAAAAATATGAAATATCCCAGAATCTTTGCAGATTTTCATAATGCGGATGAACAAGGTCGCCTTCGCCTAAATTGCGTTGGTACGATTGAAGATTTGAGTCGCCAAAATATTAAGTTGGAAGATGGTCAATTGCTAGCATTGTATGACGAAGAGTTAGAAGTAGATGGTACGGTGCAATATTCCCAAGAGGAAAGTCTTTGGGTTGCAGTAATTGATTGGAAGCAAATTAGGCAGGTAGATGATATGCTTGTTCAAGCAACAGTCTAGTGTGATCGCTAGCTAAATGTGGGTATCCAGTAAAAGTCTCATTCTAAAACTTCCCACAGTTCGGCGACAGGAGCAATTAAATCTCCTAATATTTCACCGCTTCCTTTCATTGTGCCAAACGCGGGGCGTGGGGTTTGGGTAGTGGCAGGATAGATAATCACTAATGGTTTCCCTTCATGGATGATGGTGAGGGGGATTTTAGTACGTTCGACCTCTATAAATAGAGTCTGGAGGGTTTGGGGTAATTCAGTCGTGGTAATTTGTGCCATTTGTTGACCGTTCACAATCTTATTTTATTTCTACTATGATAAGGCCAGGATTAGACGGAAACCGATGCTTGAGTTAAAAAAAGAGCGATCGCCCCTCGCACCAAATACCAAACACTGCGATGATTCTACAAGTGGCGATCGCCCCATAACACATAAAGAGCGATCGATGTCTGCAACCAAAAGCATCAACGTTAGTTTTAACTCACTGCAAATTCTGTAAACTGACGCATATAAGGTGGATGAAACCCAACCACAATGTCCGACTTCGGCACACCTATATTAACCAGCTCTTGTCCTAAATCGATTTCTGTTCCATTCTGCTGAATCCAGATTTTGCCATCCTTAATATCGAGATGTATAGGACAGCCGTAAACTCGCTGTTTGTTATCCCAACCCACTCGAACAACTTGATAATGATTGTGTTCTGTGTCAAAAACAACTTGCACCTCCACTTCTCCATAAGAAGGCTTGTATGCAGCATATTTCGTTAGAATTTGTTTGATACAATCCCGATATTTTTCTATTTTTTCCATAAAGCTATCACCTCTTCTTCTACGTCATAGACCAATAATTTTAACTGGTAATCTTCCACAACAGCGGTTGTAAATTCCCGCTTGAAGAAATCGTTATACGCCGTCAAAGGAATTGCCAAAAATAGCTGACGTTGGGGGTCTTTAAACTTGAGTGCTGTACGGTAGTTGATAAATTGTCCAACCGCTAAATGAAAATCTGTTATCGCTGAAGTATTCAAAAAGCTCTTGATTTCTACAGCAATTTTCTCGCCCTCCCGTTCTGCTGCCAGCAGACGTTCCGCCCCCAAATCGATTAACATATCAACTCCACCCACACTGATGGAAAGTGGGTCATCTGTAATCTGCCAACCATCCTTTTGCAAAGCAATCTTCACAACATCATGAAATTTATCCTTTGCTGACATAAAGCCCTGATGACAAACAATTATAATTATACTGGCATTAATTGAGGTGTGTGAGTCCAATTCAGGTTGTTGACTCACCGAATCAAGTCTCGCGTGCGATCGCGCTCTCGTAAGGCTTGTCCAAGGGAGTGCGAGATTCCTTCACAGCAAATACCAAACAATCCGATGATTGTACGGATAGCGAGGCTTGAGTTAAACAAAAGATCGATCGCCCCCAATCTAACTCACCACCAACAAACCCGACATATTCAGCACTTTTCCAGACCAAATCCTTCCCTGTTCTCCCACCCTCATTTGTTGTTGGGCATCCTCCCAAATCCCAGCCCAAGAATACTGCCAGCAAGCTAACTGAATCTGCCACTCAACTAACTCAGCAGGTATTTCTATCTCTGCATCTTGAGCAGTCCATTCAATAAACAGCTTACTTTCTTGCAGCAGACTTTCAATTATTTCGCCATTAGCTGCATTTTGATAGCCCGATTTAATTCGTGCTAAATTCGATGCTAAATATCCCAGACGAATCGGTAGCTAGCCTTGCAAATAGCGTTACTTTAAAGTATACCATTCTCTCATAATCCGCCTAATAACTGTTCAACGATCTGAGCAACTTGTTGTATAATACTCCGATCTTGACTTTCCATCGAACGATTGTTCTGACGGGGGGTGATATTGGTTAAAAATTCATAGCCTACATCTTGTTTAAGTGGATACCAATCTGCTCGCCAAATATCTACCGACTTGCTGCCATGTTCGAGCAACACAGCTTCGCAATCAGCGTGATGTTCTCCACCACCTGCCAAAACTCCCCGTTCGATATCCACTGCTACTTTAATATAACTCCTAAGGTTTTCTAACATTTCTTCTAGTTGCTCTTTAGTAGCGCGCTCCTGAATCAGATTAACCATCTTTCTCTATGTTTTCGATAGTATTTTTAAACTCAGCGGGCATTGGGAGAAGCAATATGCCATCACATCCAATAGGCGAGATCAGTTTCATTGTTTCCTAGCCCGACTCCAGAAACTTGGAGCAATTCTAGTTTACCTTAAAGCCGCTCACCAATACCTGTATCTTGACCGATCGCACAGATACTATTGAAGGGCGAAGGGTCTCGCCCCTCACACCAAATACCAAATAGTGTGATTATTCTACGGAGTGCGATCGCCCACTAAAAGCTATCCCCTAGGTTGGCTTTCGTCTTTCTAACCAACATACAAAACTTGACAGGGCTGGCAATGTCCACCCCCTTTACCCGTAAGATATCATAAACGAGTTTCTAGGAGGTAGCCCAGCGATGGGGAGTCAAACTATGCAAACCATCCTTTTAAGTCGTGAAGAAGTGGCACGGGGTGCAAGATAGTTCTACAAAAACAGCATCCGTCAACCAGTGGAGACGGACGAAAACATCCGCAAGATGGTCATCATCGACTTTGAATCAGGAGATTACAAAGTTGATGAAACGGGGTTAAAAGCAGCCCGCAAGGTCAGTACAAAACATCCACATTCCCGTCTATTCGGCATTCGCATAGGATATAATGTAGCTGTATTATTTGGTGGAGTAATCGAGCGTGTCTACAAGTGATTTTCGGCATGGTAATTGATAGACACGCAACCGTCACGTTGATATGAATGCTGCCCAACGGCTCAACTCTAGCGATCGAACTTGTCATCGATACAGGATTTACTGGATCTCTTTGCTTCCCTCCAGAAGCCGTTTCATTATTGAGGTTCCGTTTCATATACGATGTCCCGGCAAACTTGGGAGACAACCTCAAAGCGATTTGTTTCTAACACAAATACCCAATCCAAGCCGGCAAAACCTCCGGCGAACCGTACCACTTCCCCGGAGAACGAGGCGAATGCCAAACTCCCTCCAACACCAAATTTTCGGCCCCGTCCAAAACAGCAGCTTCCACCGGCGTAATTCCATCTCCCCAAGTTTCGCCCTTCCCCACAGTCAACTCGTAGCTTTTATACGCCAGCCAAGTCCCTAAACCCCGCTTGCCAAAAACAGCCTTCCCAGCAGCGCACACGTAGCGCACTTGCGGGTGAAAAGCCCCCGGATAGTGAATTTTGACAAAATCTAGATTTTTGCGCGTCCAGCGCTCTTGAGAGACGTGCGGCGTGCCTAAAGTGATTAAAGTATTCACACAGGGGTGAGCTTTCCACAAACCCGCGTCCTCCAGCACGTCGCCGTGAATCGTGTAAGGCTTTTCGCCCAAATAAATGCGAGAAATCCAGCCGCCGGCGGAATGACCGACGAGATTGATCTGGGGAACGCCGTATTGCTGTAACATTTGTTTGACCGTGCGATCGAGCTGTCGCAAAATTGGCACCATCGACCGCCCGCCAAAAGTCGGCAACCAATCTCCCTTGCCCAGAGGCACTGTTACTGCTGGGAAGCCTCGATCGACCATAGCTGTTTCTAATTCGCGATAGTCGGAAGCAGCAGCAAAATATCCGGGTAAAATCACGGTTGGTAATGGCATTGTCAATTTTAGATTTGAGATTTTAGATTTTGCGGCCGGAGTGCTACGATCTATTTTTCAAGTTCAAAGACGCTTGCCCAAGCATCCTTTGGATTACTAACATCTGCCACTCGTTAAACTTTTTGCTTAGGGAATATCTACTTCTATGGCTCGCGAGCCGATTCAAACATGGTATTTTACCCTAGTTGTGGTTCACTTAGAAGACCGTTTTCTACTGGTACAAGAGCGCAAGTACGAGCAGCAGTGGTATCTCCCAGCAGGGCGAGTGGAAAAAGGGGAGACTTTGCTGGAGGCTGCTATGCGCAATACCGTCGAGGAAGCGGGGATTTCCGTCATCATTGAGGGAATTCTCAGGGTAGAGCACACAGTGATGCCTAGGGGCAATGTACGCCTCCGAGTCATTTTTGTGGCTCGTCCAGAAGATAAGACGCCGCCCAAGAGCAAGCCGGATGAGCATACTTTGTGCGCTGGCTGGTATTCTCTCAAGGAATTAGACCAGTTGTCTCTACGGGGAGAGGAAGTTCGGGAAATGTTTCAATATATGGCAAGCGGGGCTCCTATTTATCCCATGGACTTGCTCACCGTCGAGGGAGCTCCTTTTAAAAATTACCGCTATCGCTGGTGAATCAAGGGAGTTTTGAGATTGCCGCCACAGTCGGTGCCTACAACGCGCAGCCACTCGGTCGGTTTTGAGTTTTTTGAACTCGTAACCGAATTGGAAACGCCGATCGATCCGTTCGAGCGATCGTGTGTAATGAATTAGTAGGGCCGCAGAACCCGGAAAAAGACGGTATGGCAGCGGCTCGTCTGTTTTTACGTTCGCCCCAGTCCTGCCCGCTTGATGCCGGGAACACGATTATCAACAATAATTGAGAAACCGGGTATAACAGAGGGCATTTGGGAATAAAGCCAAAGGCATTCGGCAAGAAAAACAATGCTTTCAGCAATTAACTAACGTCCTAACCGTATGGGCGGTGCTACAACAGATCCGAAAAATCTCGGTTCTCTGGTTGAATGCGTCAAGAAACCCGGTTTCTGGGCTTGAGTGCTTGAGTGGAGGGTCGGGGAATCTAAATAAAAGTCGATCGGGCTATTTCGATACCGACCGTGCTAAAATTATACCTTTGATTTCCCAGCAGCAACCTTTTACACCGCTCAAAATAAAAAAATATCAATTAATAACTATTAACTGCCAATTCCCAATTAGCAATTACCAATTACCAATTACCAATTCCCCATTCCCCACAGTCATGACTGACTCTTCCTCCCTAGCCAACACCCTTTCCGAACCGCTGCGCCAGCCTTTTTGGTGGGCAGCCCTAGCTTCTATCAGCCTTCACGGAGCCTTCGGAGCAAGCGCCCCAACAATCTCAAAGATAATTTATGGTGGTGGAAATTCCTCAAAAAATATCCCTGGTTCTGTCGGCTTGGTAGAACTAACTCCCGCAGAGGCCGGCCGCCTGCCACAAACCATACCACTGCGCCCGTCCAACAAGCCGTTTTCGATCGCACCTGTTCCCCTTCGGCCCTCGCCCAAGTTAGCGGCGCCCTTGCCCCCCGCACCTCCAACTATCAACTTGCCCGCCCTACCGCCGGGAATGCCCCCTCCTGGATTCTTTTCCCCTGTCCCTTATTCCGCTCTCGAGCCCTCTCCCGCCCCAACAGCCCCGCCGCCTCCGAAACCTCCATCCCCAAGTCTCAAAACGCCCCCGCAGAAACAACCGACTGTCATCCCGCAACGGCCACCGGACCAGCAATCTCTTAATTTGAGTCCCAATATCCCGCCGCCGCCGCCACTGGGGTCGGTTCCGTCACCGCTCCCGATTCGTGAGGGACTGCCAACATTTGACCAGGCGACGCCAGTCGAAGAGAGAAGAACTCTATCCGGAGAGTCCGAGCTTTCAGATCCAAACGACATCGCTTCCCCAGAGGACTTCCGACGAGGTGGCAGGTATTGGACGGGAGCCGATGGAGTAGCAAATTTACCTCAAGAAAATCCCAGTCCAAGGAATCAAACCCCAGAACCCCCCGGAACAACAGCGACGGGGCAACCAATTAATGAGAAGGATCCCTCGGGTTCAAAGTTACCCCCCGACCAAGAGAAACAGCTTGCGGCTGCAAATACGTATTTTGCTTTGTATGAGAGATTCAGAAAGGCTTATCCTGACTTGGAAATGACGGCGCCGACTCCTGTGAGTGTCCCTTATCCCCGAGCAGCTTGCTCGCAAAAACTCGAAGGAAAAGCAGTTTTCGGAGCAGTTGTCACTCCTCAAGGCTTGCTCCGCGCAGTGCCTGAGCCGATAGGTTCCACGGGTTACCGTATTCTCGACGATGCGGCTCAAACCGCGATTATTGACCCTAATTATCTAACATTTGTAGCAGCCAGCACGCACAAGCTTTACCAACTCGCTGTCGAGTTTAAGTACGACGAAAAAGTTTGCAGTGGCATTCCGGGCACCCCATCCCCCGCCCCAACCAGGCCCAACCAGGCACGCCCGCAGCCGACACCGATAGCCCCGACAGGGCCCAGACCAACAGCCCAGCCACCCTCCTCAGCGCCTTCTGAAGAGAAGCAGCCGGCTCCATCAACAAAACTGCAGCCAGGGGCCCAACCGTCGCCGCCCGCACCTCAAAAGCCTGCGGCCCAACCGTCGTCGCCCGCACCTCAAAAGCCTGCGGCCCAACCGTCGCCCTCATCTCAACCGAAACCAGCCGCAAAACAGTCGCCAGAACCTGGGCCGCAACCCGCCGAAGCTCCCCCGCAGCAGGAAGCTGCGCCATCTCCGGCCCCGGAAGTGCCACGTGAACCTAAAGCTGCGCCATCTCCCGCCCAAGAGTCCGTGCCGCCGGAAGCTGCACCACCTCCCGCCACTGAAGGGTCGCCGCTGCCGGAACCTGCGCCATCTCCCACCACTGAAGGGTCGCCTGCGCCTTCGCCTTCTCCTGCTGCTACTACCGAAAATTAATTGCTAATGGGTAATGGCTCATGGGGAATCGGGAATTGCTAATATCAAATTTGCTTGCTTCGCTATTTTGAGTATGATCTCATTGTTCGCGAGGCGTCGCAAGCGCAGGGTTTTTTAAGGGCTAGAAGTATCAACACTTTGGACAGTTTCAGGTCTTGGGCGTGGGTGCTAGAAGCCCGGTTTCTACGAGTTTTGCCAACAGAAACGAGAAATATAGCAAGAAACCGGGTTTCATCAGTCAGCGTGCGATCGCCCCCCTGGCGTTTTTGGATCGTCGCAGTCTAAAACCCTTGATTTTCCGGTGGAATATCCTGTGCGTCGTAACCCACATTCCGCAGTTCTGGCTTTGATGACTAAGGATTTTCATACATTCACTGTAGGAAAAATATCTCTGGCTACCTTTTTTAATTTTAGTATCATTATTTTGCGATTTTGGCGAGATATAATAAATTTAAATCCACAGATATTTCCTAATATTTTTTTCGACCATACCTGAATTAATTTTCCATAAATTAGACATCAAAGTTCCGGCAACATGATTGTTATGTTGCCAATTATTTGAATTTATTCAACAATATTCCCCGGTTTGTTGTCCGAGTTACCCATCTTCAACTATTAAATAATATTGACTGCAAACCTTTCCTAAATAATTTAATATCGACCGACGTTATTTTGTTAACTTGCTGATTTGTTCGGCTCCATTTATGTTGACTAAATGTAGGGCTTGGAACATCTGAAATACCCACCGCATTGTCGGTTTATTTGTCAATTTTTTCACCTGCTTTCTGATGCTGGCATTGGCTGATTCTAATTCTTGCCTCAGCTTTCTCTGGGCGAGACTATATACTAATAAACATACTCCCATTATCATGGCAATTGCTTCTACTCTCTCGGTTTTTTTCACGAAGACGCTTGAGGTGAAAAATAATGGATCTTTTAAGAATCTAAATCCTCTTTCGTTACTTTGTTGGTCTTTGTATTCTTCTAATATTTGCTGGTTGGTTATTTCGTTTTTATATAAGATGTTTGTTGCCAGTATAAATCTCCATGCTTTGATTTTTTCGGCTTATATTATTTCGGGTTTCGTTTCTATTTTACCGCTTATTTGATAGGATACTGTGTCTATATTACTAGCTTGGTTGGTGGTTAGTTGGGGTTTTTTATGGCTTTTTTCTTGACATTCACTTTCGGTAGTTTGGTGATATTTTTATGTGTTTGATAGATTTTTTAGGGCGGTTTATGCGTCGGCAACACAAGCAAATATTTGCCGGGATAGGTTGCGTAGTGAGGCTTGGGCGCTTGATTCTTGTTTGTTTACCTGTTTGTCTATTTGTTTGATGCTTGCTTGTTTCCTGAGTTCACTTTCTCTGACTAACCATCTTTGTTGGATGTTTCCATAATCGCTATTCTTTTCTGCTATTTATATCCTTTTTTGAGCTTAATTGCCATTCGCTTTCTTGGATGTTTAAGATTTTATTTGGGGCTAATTTTAGGCTTAATGGGACTCTTGTTATCCATTTGATTCCTCTCATTGCTGATAGGTTGTCCCTGGTGTATAAGGCGCTGTCTGCTACGCAGATTCCTTCAAATGTCCCCTGTTTTTTGAATTCTTTTAGTCTTGATACGAATACGCTTTTGTCGTCGATGTTTCCTGAATTTATTTTTAAATATAGTGGTATGTCTCCGTCTCCTGTTACAATCATGTCTATGATAAATTGTTTGAGGTCTGGTCGATGGTCTCTGGAATATCCGTGAACTATTTCTATTGGTTTGATTTCGGATGTTTCTGGTTCGCGTTCTTTTTCTGTTTGGTCGCTGTTTTCAACTTGGGTTTTATATTCTCCTTGTACGTACATTGAACTTCCATCTAAGTGGATGCTGTTCATTTTTACTTGGAAATTATGGGCGGCTTTCCAATACTTCTCGGTTAAGGTCTAAGCGGTACTGAGAATAAAAAAATGAAGCTCCTGGCGCTGATTACCAATACCTCGATGAACAGGTTTTTTGGACAAAAACTTGGAGCGAGGTTTTTTAACAACGCGGGGATTATTTCGACGCTGACGTTTTGGGAGCTTTTCATCTAAAATCTCGTGGCTTAGCCATTGAAAAAAAAGGGAGTTGAGATGCCTCAATATCTTGAAAATTAGGAATGGTCCGCCTCATCACATTCAGAGTACCAGTAAAGCCAATCCATAATGGTGAAATTCCCGCTGTTTCTGCCGCTTGAAACGTTAAATAACGGATGCACCAATGTCCGAGTAGCCAGCCATAAATTTCTTGAACAACTTCGCGAGGCTTGAGAGAACGAATGGGAGTTTTGCGAGCTAAAAGATGAGTTTTAAGTTCATCAATAGGACTTTCTATTTCCCATCTTTGGTGGTATTTTGCTGCTAATAATAAAGCTGTCAAGACAGTTAAATCCATCAAACTCGTAATCAGACGATAAGTTTTTGGCTCTGAATCCGAGTCCATTGTGTACTCAATGATTCTGACTTTAATCTTTATTGCACCTTATTTACGAGATTTACCATCGGGATTTATCCAACTTAAATAAGGCTCTACCGAACTTAGGATGTGAAAAAGTTAATAACTTTTATAAAAATTAACTATAAACTATAAAAATTAGGTACTGGGAAAGCAAGTATATATTGACTTACAGGTATTTTTGTGATCTAATAGAGTTAGAGTTTACAGAAATTAAAATAAAAATTATACTTATGGCCTCTAATCCTCAACTTCATCTAATGACCAAACTCCTTAATATTGAGGGAGTGACCGTCAAAAGTTATCAGATTATTGAAAATATAGGAATCACGATTTACTTAGATAATAACAACAAAAAAGCCATTGACCCCGACTGTGGGAAGAAAACTGATAAACTCCATCAAAATCATTATTATGTAGTGAGGGATTTGCCGTTTGGAGAGCAAAAAGTATATTTACAAGTAAATCGCCGTCAAATGAGGTGTGAAGCTTGCCCCAAAAAATTTAGTGAAGACTTAGAATTTGTTAAAAAAACTAGAACTTATACAGAGAGGTTGAAAAAAAAGATTTTTTCAGAATTATTAGAAAGCGATCTGAAAAATGTGGCTCAAAGGAATGGAGTCAGCGAACAAGAAATAGAAACCATGTTAAAAGAATGGGGCAAGGAATTGAGCGGACAAAAACCATCAGGATTAAAAAAGCTAGAAATTGATGAAATTGCTCTCGTTAAAGGACAGAAAAATTATTGTGTAGTTTTAGTAGATATCGATAAAAAAATTATAGTAGGAATGCTCAAAAACCGAACTCAAGTATAACTCAAAAAATACCTAGAAGCCTGGGGAGAAGAGGTTTTAGAATAAATATAGCAAGTCTATTTGAGTCATGAATGTAGAACCACCGGAAACGCTTGCGATCCTGGAATCGATTGTTTACCAATCAAATGGTTTTGCTATAGAAGAAGTCAGTAGAGATATGTGGAAGCCTTATAAAAATGTCTCAGAAGCTTTAATACCACAAGCAGAAGTTGTGGCCGATAGATTTCATGTTATGAAGCAAGTAAATGAAGAATTAGATGGAGCTATAAAAAAGATTAAGAAAGCCGCAGAAGCCTCAAAAAATAACTCGGAAAAAGCGCGAATACTCTCCGGAATAAAAAAAGTAAATATGTCTTACTAAAAAATGAAGATACTCTCACTGAAATCGAAAAAGAGAAGTTAGAATCAGTCAAAAAAGTGGCTCCTACCTTACACAAAATGCATCAATTGAAAGAAGAGTTTATCCAAACCTTTGAACCCAAAAAAGATTGGGTAGAAGGATTATTTAGTTTAAGTGATTTGTTAAAGGATGCAATTTCCGTTTTCCCCCAAAAGCTGTAGGACAATTATTAGGTGGATTGGACAAATTATTGCGTATTTTGATCGGAGGACTACTCAAGGAG
>NZ_JAUBVJ010000052.1:0-4044 GCF_036702785.1 Microcoleus sp. AR_TQ3_B6
ATCTGTTTGCACCCGAAGCTTTGGTCAATTCCTATCCACTCTTCAAACGGATGCGTTCAGAAGACCCCGTTCACTATTGTGAGTCTGAAGGCTACTGGATTTTGACACGCTATAGAGATGTTGAGGCGGCTGTACGCGATGAGCGTTTGAGTTCAGACCGCAGACCGTTGCGGATGAATCAGTTAGGTTCTTTGGATGTTAAAGAGATTCAGAATTTCCTTCATCTGACATCAAACTGGATGGGTGAGAAAGATCCACCGGAGCACACCCGACTGCGGAAGTTAGCCAACCAGGGATTTACAACTCGTGCGATCGAAAACTGGCGCTCTATTATCCAGAACACCACGGATCGATTGTTGGATCAGGTTCAAAATCTCGGTGGCATGGATGTTGTATCGGATTTGGCGATACCACTACCAGGGTTCATTATTCCTGAGATATTTGGGGTGGCAGAAACCGACAGAGCGAATCTGCTGGAATGGGCAATGGATATAACCCAAATATTTGGCCTAGTGGGTGGCTCAACTATTGAAATGGCAGAATTGGCACGCAAGGCTGACAAGGCAGCCGTACAGTTTTCTGCACTAATCAGACAACTGGTTGAACAACGGCGTCGGCAACCGGGAACTGACATGATTAGCCTGCTGATTGTGGCCTACCAAGAGCAGGGGTTTAATCTTGAGGAACTCCCATCTGTATGCATTCAGATATTATCTGCAGGTCTTTTGACTACCACAGACCAGATTGCCAATGGAGTGAATGCACTGCTGTGTCATCCGAACCAACTGGAAAAACTGAAAAAAAATCCTTCTCTGATCAATAGCGCTGTCGAAGAAATGATCCGTTTCGATACCTCGGTTCCTTTTTTCTTTCGGATTGCCAAACAAGACGTGACGATTGGCGGTAAGGACATCGCGGCGGGTAGCGCCATCATACTGGGGCTTGGGGCGGCGAATCATGACCCCGAGAAGTTTGAGGAACCGGAGGTTTTCGATATTACACGCACGCCCAACGAACACCTTGGGTTTAGTTCAGGAATTCACTTTTGTGTGGGAGCGGTTTTAGCTCGCATGGAGTTAACTATTTGCTTGACCACATTACTTAGAAGACTACCGAATCTCAGGTTCGATCCGGATAAGCAAGCTATTCCCACAAAACATTCCATTCTAATTTTGAAGGGGTTCGATTCGCTACCAGTAAAGTTCGACGATCGTCTTAAGTGATACCACCATCGTTGACACTCCCCGCCGTAGAACGGACGGGGATTCTTAAGAGGGCAAAATCTTAATAGACCTTGATTCTTAATGGCTGCGCTCTCGCAGCCTCTAGACAGTCCGGTAAAACCATTCTGCTTACTTTTGCGTCCAATATTCACAGCCCCATTACAATCAGCATTAATCAAATGTCCGTCCTTACTCCGATACAAACCTCGCTTAACCCGCTTGCCAGAAAAACGGTAAGTTGTAGGATTATCGGCGTTGTAAATGGGCAGATCGTCACCATCCAAAGCACTAGCTTTGCTGGTATAAGATTCTTCCTGTTCTTGACAGATCAAGCCGTAACGCTCACAAAGCGCTTTGAGTTTACCTCTCAGGCTGTACAGGGGGATTTGAACAAAGTTCTGATTGTTGTGGCTACCGATATTAATTTCTTGCTTCATTCCCAAATTGAAACCCACAATCACACGCTCAATTTTATTGGCAATGCAATGGTCAATTATCAACCTTGCTGTTTTGTTCAGGTAGTCTCTGACCTGATTATTGCGATTAACCAGCAATCGAGCTTGACGCTCAGTAAGACGTTCAATGCCCTGCTTATCTTTAATGGATTGCAGTCTAGCGTTTTCTTTGTTGTACCACTGGTTAATAGATTTGATTTTGCGACCATCCACAATAAAGGATGCCCCATTGGTGTCAACGCAGGTTGCAAGATTGTCCAATCCAAAGTCAATCGAAATAGCACTGCCTGCAATAGTTTCAACAGGCTCAGTTTCAGCCTTGGAGACAAACTCGACTTCAAAAAATCGAGCATCGTATTTAGGGTGAACGCGAACCTCTTTAACCGTTGCCGGATCGAGTCTGTTAGGGAATGGAATAGATACCTCGCCAAACTGCTTTTTGAAAGCAGCGGACATCGGAATCTTAAACTTCCCATCCTTGACTTTGATTCGAGGAATTATCAGAACAAAGTACCCATCTTTGGGCAGGTAGTGAGGCAGTTTTACTTTTTGGGTGTACGAGCCAGACTTGATCGCATTGAGCAACCCGTAGAAGCTGTGAAAAGTTCTGTCTACCACTTTCAGCGTTTGCTGGGCAATATCGGTATTGAGGAGTTGATAGTTCTCATTCCCTTTGCACAAATGGTATGCAGACTCATAGCGCAAGTGCTTGTGTTCTTGAAAATAGTATTGCCGAACAGTGTAAAGCCCTACATTGTAGAGATTTTTGCTGAGTCGGCACAATTCTCGCAGAGCCAGAAACTCAGTCTTATTCAGATCTCGGATTTGGTTCTTTTGAGTCAGGTACATAGCTTTGTTTTCGCTGTATATCTAATTCTACAGCGAAAATGTACTCTTTGCCAGATGGTTTTGTAAAGCCGTCCTAGAAGGACGGGGTTTCCACCCAGATTTTTCGATGATTAAACTGGAAAATTATGGCAAATCGACGTTACGCCCTGGGCGATGACTAATGGGAACGCATTAAAGACAACCAACAAGAACACCAATCGATCGCGATAGTTTAAACCGAAGGATTTCCACAAAGAGCTTTTGGCGCCGATCGACTGTGGTGAGCCGATCGACTGTGGGGAGCCGATCGACTGTGGTGAGCCGATCGACTGTGGGGAGCCGATCGACTGTGGTGAGCGATCGACTGTGGTGAGCGATCGCTAAAAAGAGCTCCAATGGGTTCTATAAAAGCTCTCACGCTTGATGGTCCCGCCCAAATTCCGAACTCTCCTCAATCGGTAAGCAAACTCGGAGAAGTCAGCACAAAGACATCCCTGGTTCCCACCCCTTCAGATTCCGGTTTAATCGGCGTAGTAAAGTGGAAAAACTCGTGGTCGTTAACCAACAGCAATTCCCCTGGCTGCAGAACTTTATTAAAAACAGGCTTTTCTTTTTTAGCCAAGTACAAATGCGTTTCCCCCCCTACAATATTAGTTCGATCGACCGAGAAAATCCCGATAAAATCAGTACCGTCTCTGTGAATTCCTTCCGGTGCGGGGTTTCCGAAATTGTGCGGCGAACAAGTCGTCCTGATTTGATGGATGCCGATTTCAGCTTCCGGGTGAATTTTGCAAGAATCGAAAAAAGCAAAAATCATCTGTTTGAAATTATCGAGAGCAATTAGCCGATCGTCCAATTCCGCAAATTCCCGCCTGATATCACCCGCTAGCGGGTTGTATTTTTTGCTTTGAAACAAATAGCCGTGAGGTAACTTAACTAACTCATTTCCATTGACAGTAAACCGCGACAATCTTCTCGAACGATACTTCCCTTTCACATAGGGATCCACAGGCATATCGTCAAAAAATTCCTTGAAACCTTCTAGCTTAATCGAGTTTACTTTTTTGAAAGTAAACATGAAAGCATAATCCAAATGAATGGATTCTAATACTGTTTTCATAGATTTTAATCCCTGAAGCCTTGCTCCCCTCCCCAATTTTGCCTTAAGGAGGTATATGCTTCTACTGTAGCGCAAGTTTTTTGTATATCTCGTAAAAGACACTACAAAAATTGCAAAGATATCGTAAAGATGGCAAGATAAATCCGGGGGCTTGTCCTTCTTGTAATTCAAAGTCGCCAATCTAAAATCTAAAATCTAAAATCTAAAATCGATGGACCGCTTTCACCAGCGACTGACAGGCCAGCAGGAAAACGGCAACATCGACCCCAAGTGCGACGTACTGAATCCGGGGGCTTGTCCTTCTTGTAATTCAAAGCCCCCAATCTAAAATCTAAAATCTCAAATCTAAAATCGATGGACCGCTTTCACCAGCGACTGACAGGCATGGAGGAAAACGGCAACATCGACCCCAAGTGTG
>NZ_JAUBVJ010000052.1:4144-47066 GCF_036702785.1 Microcoleus sp. AR_TQ3_B6
TAAAATCTAAAATCGATGGACCGCTTTCACCAGCGACTGACAGGCATGGAGGAAAACGGCAACATCGACCCCAAGTGCGACGTACTGAACGCCAGCATCAATCCACTGCTTGGCGATTTCGGGGTTATCCGCAAAAGTACCCGCAGCTTTGCCTGCTTTGCGGATGGTTTGCACTGCTTCCTGCATCATGTCGATGACTCGGGGGTCGCGGACTTGGCCGGGAATTCCGAGAGACTGTGAAAGATCGTAAGGTCCCAGAAAAATCACGTCAACCTGCGGCACACTAACAATTTCTGCCAGGTTGTCGATGCCGCCTTTGCCTTCGACATGAATCACAACTAAGGATTCTTCGTTAAGTTGGTCGGTGATATTTGTACCTGCTGCGGTGTAAAGTCCGGCCCGCGTAGCGAAGGAAAGGCCTCGCGTGCCCAGAGGACTGTATTTAGCGCTTTTGACAGCGGTTTCGGCATCGATTTTGCTTTCAATTTGAGGTACTTGAACGCCTGCAGAGCCGATGTCGAGAGCTCGTTGAATTTGCGGCCCGTCGTTTTTGCGGACGCGAACAATTGGTGCAATTCCGCTGCAGTCGGCGGCGCGACACAAATCTTCAGCAGCCAGCGGGTGTAGGGGACCGTGTTCCATGTCGATAACCGCAAAGTCGAATCCAGCGTGACCGCATATTTCCATGAAAGCGGGATAAGCGCAGTTGATAAATAAACCGAGGACTGTTTCGCCTTGTTTAATTTTTTGTTTGAGTTGGTTTTGACGCATAATTTTAATTTTTTTTTACCGCCGATGAATACCGATGAACCCAGATTGTTCTTAATTATACAGCTCAAATACTGCTGTTATAAATTACTTTAGGTTAACAGAATAGACAAAAATTTTGTAGCTGCTTTTGCTTCGATTTTAAATGGAATCAAGCACAAAAGCCAGCCAAAAATAAACATTCCTAATATTGGTAAAAATATTGCTCCCACGGAGGGTTCGACTAACCAAGCAAATAAAGAAAACAGTCCTATACTGCCAGTTGTCCACAGCCAAAGAATCAGAAATGCTATGACTAGTTTAGGTAAATTCATGCGAATTTTGATGGAACACCCGAAGGGTTGAGGATAGATAACTCCTTGTATAATTGGGAAAATTAAATGGCGACCGATGATGATGCGATTGATTTTGAAGGTATTGCCAGAAATTGTTCCTTCATAAAGTTTGGCAGGTGGGGGAACCAAGGGTATAATTATTCTAAAAAGTTTGGGGAAAGTGACAACTTCGTCCAACCTGCGCAAAACTTCCGAACAAGTTAAACTGGTGGTAATTGTTAAACTTTCAAAAGGAATCAATAACCTAAAAAATTTTCCTATTTTGAGCATAAGGTTGAGCCGACTGTTCAATAGTTGTTGCTGGTATTAATGCCTCTTGTCTAAAAAATTTTTGCCCTGACATCACCGCGAAATACCAGTATACTGCAAAATAAACATTTGGATGGGATGAGTGTTTTTCGCGCTATGTCAAAATTAATTCCACAATCTCCGATGAAAGTTCGACGGTATCTATTTTCGCTCAAAGGTCGATCGCTCGTTAGCCTCACCCTCAGCATAATTTCCGCGATGGGGAGCATTTCGCCAGTATTTGCCGCACCTGGGCGTAATCCAGACAATGCAGAAACTTGCGACATTCTAGTAGCAGGCGGCGGGCTCGCAGGTGCTGCTACCGCTTACGAAGGTTTGCTGGCGGGGCGCACAGTTTGCCTCACAGAAATTACTGACTGGGTAGGCGGTCAAATTTCCTCCCAGGGAACTTCCGCACTCGATGAAAGAGAGACTCAGCGATCGCTCTTATTTTACCCCCGCGGCTACCTAGAATTGCGGCGGCGGATCAAGGAACATTACGGCAGGCTAAATCCCGGAGGCTGTTGGGTTAGCTATTCGTGTTTCATGCCCTACGACGGTCACAAAATTCTATTTAACATCTTGCAGGATGCGGCTAAAACAGGCAAAGGCACGCTGAAATGGTTTCCCAATACGGTTATAAAAGAACTAGCAATTACTCCTGCTGTGGCGGGGAATACGGTAGGGGGTCAACAAATTAAAAGTGCGATCGCCATTCAACACAAACCTGCAGCCAACACCGGGCCAATCAACACCGAAACACTTTCTCAGACTATCGAAGATGCCTATCGCTACGAAAATTCTGCGCGATTTAACAAAACTATTATTCGGTTTATTCCTAAAGGATCTGGAACCCCCCCTAACCCCAGAAGAGGGGGGAATTCCACAAATTCCCCCGGTTTACAAGGAGGAGCTAGGGGGGGTGCTGATTGGTACGTTGTAGATGCCACAGAAACAGGCGAATTGATCGGACTTGCCGATGTTCCCTACCGCCTCGGAATTGACCCGCGTTCCCCTCTGGAACCTTCCTCCGCCAGCCCCAGCGGCGACCCTTACTGCACTCAAGGTTTTACCTACACCTTCGCGATGGAGGCAACGAAGGAACCGCAGCAGCATCAAGTGCCGTCTTTTTATCAACAATACGCTCCTTACTACAGTTACGAATTGCAGAGATTGGCGAGCTTTCCCTTAGTTTTCAGCTACCGCCAAATCAGAACCGTGAGGCCCGGAAAGCGACCTTCAGACCCCAAGCAATTCCCGATTTATCCGGGGGATATTTCGATGCAAAACTGGACTTGGGGCAATGACTACCGTCCCGGCAATTCTCAAGATAATTTAATTTACACTCGCGAGCAGTTGGCAGCAGACGGTCAACTGCAACCGGGGGGATGGATGGGCGGTTTGCGAACGGAAACTTTGCGCAGGGGCGAGGAAAATGCTAAAGGATTTTTCTACTGGCTGGTAACAGGAACTACTGACTCGCAGCTAGGAGAGGGAGTGAAAAAGCCTGATCCAAACAATCGTTTTTTGAGCGGGTTAAATTCGCCGATGGGGACGGTGCACGGACTTTCTAAATATCCTTATATGCGGGAGGGCAGGCGCATTATTGGGCGGCCGAGTTTCAATCAGCCTCAAGGCTTTACGGTGTGGGAAGTTGATATGTCTCGCACTGACTTTAAGGCTGATTTTTACCGCGAGAATTTGTCCGAGGAAGAGTATCGCAATTTGTGGTTGGCTGTGGGTGGTTTGAATGCGCCGGCTTTGGCTGTGGGAAGTCAATCTGTTGAGGAGACAAAATCGCGATCGCGCGCTACGATTTATCCTGATTCTGTGGGTATTGGTCATTATGCGATCGACTTTCACCCCTGCATGACCAACAGCCCGCCGGAAGCACCGGGAAATACCGAACGCGAAGGCACTCGCAAAGGTCAAGGGCAAGCTTATCCGTTCCAAATCCCCTTGCGGGCAATGATTCCTCAGAAAATTGACAATATGTTAGTTGCGGGTAAAAGTATAGCTGTTAGCCACACAGCGGCCGCTGCTTATCGAGTGCATTCTTTTGAATGGTCTGCAGGTGCGGCGGCGGGAGTTACGGCTGCTTTTTCCCTAGAAAAGGGGATTATACCTTATGAATTAGTGGACGAATTGCCGTCCCGCGAGCCGAACTTGGAAGTGTTGCAGTTGCGGTTGCAACAAAATGCCAATCCGATCGCATTTCCGGGTACTTCTATTTTCAATAGTTCGTGGCAAAATTGGAAATAATCGCACTTGTTAATCTGTAGGGTACCCGAACGGCCGCGCACCTTACCCCATAAACTGCTGCGGGATGTCGTCCGCGACAGGCGCACTCCGGGCTTCCGACTTTCCCAATGGTTTAACAAGGTTTTTTGACTTACCTGTGGTGTCTCCCATTATTCCAGACTCCAATTTGACACCTCAAGAGGGTAATTGCAATAGCCGACTTTTTGTAATCCGGGGGAAGGGAAACTTTTTATGCGATCGTACATCAAAGCTGTTGTGGAGTAAGCATCCTGTAGCGCTTGACTTTATTTTCGCTCCAGGTATAATGTAAAACCCATTACCATAATAGACACCAATTTGTCATCCACCTTTTGACAGAAGCAATCTAAGCTGTTACGCATTTAAACTTTATATTCTAGCAACCGAGGACGCTTGCACTACCCGGGATTCACGATTACCCAACAACCTATTTAGATGCTTAACAGCTTACCACTAATTTAGTCAGATAATAGCAATACCATCCGCTCGGTAAAACCAACAAGCGAGTTGGACATTTATTGACAACTCTACCGAACGTGCAGACTAAGCGAAAGCTACGATTTTTGAGTCATGACACCAACGAATGAACGCCAGTTTGTTGCTCTGTCGATTGTCATTAAGGCACGGATTAACGGTTTATAAATCCGCGTGTGGCAGTCCAAACAAGCTCTTAAATCATTGTCGAGGCAAACTTTACTTAGTAATAAAGTTGATTGAATAAATCATGTCAAACCACGTATTTCTCATAGACAGTAATAAGACACCGCTCAATCCAGTTCATCCAGCACAAGCTCGCAAGTTACTCGATTCCGGGAAAGCCGCTGTGTTTCAGTGTTATCCATTCACGTTGATTTTGAAGCGAGTCATTGAAAATCCAAATGTATATCCGTTAACACTCAAAATAGACCCTGGTTCAAAGTTGACTGGCATTGCGTTAGTTACGAATCAAGGCAATGTTGTCTGGGGAATGGAGTTGCAGCATCGCGGACAACAAATTAAGGACGCTCTCTTGCATCGTAGAGCGGTACGTAGAGCGCGCAGGAACCGCAATACTCGTTATCGCCAAGCACGATGCCTCAATCGTAAAAGACCAGATGGGTGGGTAGCTCCATCTTTAAGACACCGCATTTTGACAATAGAAACTTGGGTAAAACGACTGCAAAAGTTTGCACCACTTGATTCAATTGCTCAAGAACTTGTTAAGTTCGACACTCAAGCAATCCAGAATCCAGAAATCTCGGGGATTGAATACCAGCAAGGAACTTTGAAAGGTTATGAGTGCCGTGAGTACCTGTTGGAAAAATGGAATCGTCAATGCGCTTATTGTGGTGTCAAGGACGTTCCGCTCGAAATTGAACATATCCAACCAAAATCACAAGGTGGTTCAGACCGTATTTCTAATCTTTGCTTGGCTTGCCACAAGTGCAATCAACGCAAAGGAAATAGAGATATAAAGGACTTCCTCAAAGGTAAGTCAGATGTGTTGAACCGCGTTTTGAAACAAGCCAAAACGACCTTAAAGGATGCGACATCAGTTAACTCAATTCGCTGGGCATTGTTCAATACTTTGAAGTCTTTTGGATTGCCTGTGAGCAACGGGACTGGTGCTCAAACAAAGTTCAATCGGATGCGATTTTCGTTGCCAAAAGCTCATTGGATTGATGCGGCTTGCGTTGGCGTGGTCAATGCCATCAAACTTGTTACAACCAAGATTCTCAAGGTAAAAGCAACAGGTTTTGGTGGTCGGCAGCGATGTCAAACAGACAAGTTTGGCTATCCGCAAAAACATCGCCCGTTGCGTCCAATTCTGGGATTCTGTACAGGCGATATAGTTCGCGCTAATGTTCAAAAAGGTAAGTACAAAGGTACTTTTACCGCACGAGTCTGTCCCATGTCGCATGGTTACGGAGAATTTGTGATCGACAAAAAACGGAGGTCAATCAAACTGGACTACTTAACATCCATTCATCGAAAGGACGGATATGAGTACGCTTAATACTTGCCCAAACAGTAAGCAATGTACAGAGATATCAAACAATTCAGCTACAGTTTCTTACCCCTTCAAACTCGCCAAAGGTAACGGTCATGTCAACTGCACAGATAACAAAGCCCAATTCAAGTAATGGTTATGCCAAACAGTTACTCAGAACCTTAGTAGCTGTCAAAAAAGGGGACTTTTCAGTTCGGATGCCCATAGACCAGACCGGTCTAGCGGGGAAAATTGCTGACGAACTTAACGACATTATCGAGCTCAATCAGAAAATGGCCGCCGAACTCGAGCGCATCGGCACAGTTGTCGGTAAAGAAGGCAAAATCGCCCAGCGGGCCACCATCGGCAACGCCGAGGGGTCATGGGGAGCTAGCGTAAATTCTGTCAACACCTTAATTACAGATTTAGTACAACCAACCTCTGAAACCGCCAGAGTAATTCGGGCCGTAGCAAAAGGAGATTTATCGCAAACCATCGCCCTAGAAATAGAAGACAGACCCCTCAAAGGAGAATTCCTCCAAACAGCCCAAATTGTTAACACAATGGTAGACCAGTTGAGTTCCTTTGCGTCGGAAGTAACCCGGGTGGCTAGGGAAGTAGGAACCGAAGGGAAATTAGGCGTGCAAGCCCAAGTGCGGGGAGTGGCAGGAACCTGGAAAGATTTAACGGATTCAGTTAACTCAATGGCGGGCAATCTTACGGCCCAAGTCCGCAACATTGCGGAAGTGACAACGGCGGTGGCAAATGGCGATTTATCCAAGAAAATTACAGTAGATGTTAAAGGCGAAATTCTCGAACTGAAAAACACGATTAACATCATGGTGGATCAGTTGAGTTCCTTCGCATCAGAAGTAACCCGGGTGGCGAGAGAAGTAGGAACCGAAGGGAAATTAGGCGTACAAGCTGAAGTGCGGGGAGTGGCAGGAACCTGGAAAGATTTAACGGATTCAGTTAACTCGATGGCCGGCAATCTTACCGCACAGGTGCGGAACATTGCCGACGTGACGACGGCTGTGGCAAATGGTGACTTATCTAAAAAAATTACAGTAGATGTTAAAGGGGAAATTCTCGAACTGAAAAACACGATTAACATCATGGTGGATCAGTTAAATTCCTTTGCGTCGGAAGTAACGCGGGTGGCGAGAGAAGTAGGTTCCGAAGGCAAACTCGGCGGTCAAGCAGAAGTTAAAGGAGTTGCAGGAACTTGGAAGGATTTAACGGATAGCGTTAACTTCATGGCAGGCAGTTTGACAGCACAAGTCCGCAACATCGCTGAAGTAACAACCGCTGTGGCAAAGGGCGATTTATCCAAGAAAATTACAGTAGATGTTAAAGGGGAAATTCTCGAACTGAAAAACACCGTCAACACGATGGTTGACCAGTTAAATTCCTTCGCTTCGGAAGTAACCAGGGTTGCTAGGGAAGTGGGAACCGAAGGGAAATTAGGCGTACAAGCAGAAGTGCAGGAGGTAGCAGGAACCTGGAAAGATTTAACGGATTCAGTTAACTCAATGGCCGGGAATTTAACCGCACAAGTCCGCAACATTGCTGAGGTGACGACGGCGGTTGCTAACGGTGACTTATCTAAAAAAATTACAGTACAGGTTAAAGGCGAAATTTTAGAACTGAAAAACACCATTAACGTGATGGTGGATCAGCTTAATTCCTTTGCATCTGAAGTAACCAGGGTTGCTAGGGAAGTGGGCTCGGAAGGTAAACTCGGCGGTCAAGCGGATGTTCGAGGCGTAGCAGGAACTTGGAAGGATTTAACGGATTCAGTTAATTTTATGGCGGGTAGTTTGACAGAGCAAGTACGGAATATTGCTGCTGTTACGACTGCTGTGGCTAATGGCGACTTGTCGAAGAAAATTACGGTCGATGTTAAAGGTGAAATTCTGGAGTTAAAAAATACCGTCAACACGATGGTGGATCAGTTAAATTCCTTTGCTTCGGAAGTAACTAGGGTTGCTAGGGAAGTGGGAACCGAAGGGAAATTAGGCGTGCAAGCGGAAGTTAAAGGAGTTGCAGGAACCTGGAAAGATTTAACGGATTCAGTTAACTCGATGGCGGGCAATCTTACCGCCCAAGTGCGGAACATTGCGGAAGTGACAACGGCGGTGGCAAATGGCGACTTGTCGAAGAAAATTACAGTAGATGTTAAAGGGGAAATTCTCGAACTGAAAAACACGATTAACATCATGGTGGATCAGTTGAGTTCCTTCGCATCTGAAGTAACCAGAGTTGCGAGAGAAGTGGGAACGGAAGGTAAATTAGGCGTGCAAGCTTACGTGCGGGGTGTAGGGGGAACTTGGAAAGATTTAACTGATAATGTTAACTTGATGGCCGGGAATTTGACGGCGCAGGTGCGGAATATTGCGGAAGTGACGAAAGCGGTGGCAAATGGCGATTTGTCTAAGAAAATCACCGTCGATGTTAAAGGCGAAATTCTGGAGTTGAAAGATACTATTAACGTGATGGTGGATCAGCTTAATTCCTTCGCTTCTGAGGTGACGCGGGTGGCGCGGGAGGTGGGAACTGAGGGTAAGTTGGGCGGTCAAGCTGACGTGAAAGGAGTTGCGGGAACTTGGAAAGATTTAACCGACAATGTAAACTCGATGGCGGGGAATTTGACAGCGCAAGTGCGGGGTATTGCTAAGGTTGTGACGGCGGTGGCGAATGGCGATTTGAAGCGCAAATTAATGCTGGAAGCTAAGGGAGAAATTGCGACTCTGGCAGATACGATTAACGAGATGATTGATACGCTGGCGACGTTTGCCGATCAAGTTACTACTGTGGCGCGGGAGGTGGGAATTGAAGGGAAATTAGGAGGCCAGGCGAGGGTTCCGGGCGCGGCGGGGACGTGGCGAGATTTGACGGATAATGTGAATGAGTTGGCGGCGAATTTGACTACTCAACTGCGGGCGATCGCCGAAGTGGCAATTGCTGTTACCAGAGGGGATTTAACGAGGTCTATTTCCGTCGCGACTGAAGGAGAAGTTGCCATTGTTAAGGACAACATTAACCAGATGATTGCCAATCTCCGGGAGACGACGCAGAAGAATACTGAGCAAGATTGGCTGAAAACAAACCTCGCTAAGTTCACTCGAATGCTACAAGGTCAGCGGGATTTAGAAACTGTTTCTAAACTAATTCTCTCAGAATTGACGCCGCTGGTTTCTGCTCAGCATGGCGTATTCTTTATGATGGAAGGTGTGGAGCACGATCCGTTCCTCAAACTGTTAAGTACCTACGCATACCGCGAACGCAAACAGTTAGGAAATAGATTCCATTTAGGCGAAGGTTTGGTAGGACAGTGCGCCCTGGAAAAGGAACGAATTCTGTTGACGGAAGTGCCGGATAACTACGTTAAAATTGGCTCGGGGCTGGGAGAATCTACGCCGCTGAATGTCGTGGTTTTACCCGTACTATTTGAGGGACAAGTGACGGCAGTAATTGAGTTAGCTTCGTTCCGCCGCTTCAGCGAAATACACTTGACATTTCTCGACCAACTTACAGAAAGTATCGCGATTGTTTTAAATACAATTGCGGCGAGTATGCGGACGGAAGAGTTGCTGAAACAGTCGCAGTCTTTGGCCGAAGAGTTGCAAACTCAGCAAAAGGAATTAACGGAAACTAACAAGCGTCTCGAACAACAAGCGCAGTCGCTCCGCACTTCAGAGGAACTGTTGAAGAGGCAGCAGGAAGAGTTGCAGCAGACGAATGAAGAACTAGAAGAACAAGCTGAATTGCTAGCGCTGCAAAATAAGGAAGTTGAGCGGAAAAACCGAGATATCGAACAGGCGAGGGGTCTGCTGGAAGAAAGAGCTGAACAGTTGGCTCTAACTTCCAAGTATAAGTCGGAGTTTCTGGCAAATATGTCTCACGAGTTGCGAACTCCGCTGAATTCGCTGTTGATTCTGGCTCGATTGCTTTCTGACAATACTGAGGGTAATTTGACTCAGAAGCAAGTTGAATACACGCGCACAATTTACTCGGCGGGAACCGATTTGTTAGGGCTGATTAATGACATCTTGGATCTCGCTAAGATTGAATCAGGTACGATGTCGGTGGAAATTGAGCAAGTGTTGTTTGCCGACTTGCGAGAGCATTTGGATCGAACTTTCCGCCAAATCGCTCAGGATAAGAAGTTGAGTTTTAAAATCGACCTTGAGGTTGGGCTGCCAAAAGGTCTCTATACTGATGCTAAACGGCTGCAACAAGTTTTGAAGAATCTCCTCTCTAATGCGTTTAAGTTTACAGAGCGGGGTGAGGTGAAATTGCGTGTCGAAGTGGTGCGGGAAGGGTGGAGTTTAGAGATAGACAGTTTAACGAGTTCCGCTACTGTTTTGGCTTTCTCAGTTAGCGATACGGGGATTGGGATTTCGGCTGAAAAACACAGGGTTATTTTTGAGGCTTTCCAACAAGCTGATGGTAGCACTAGCCGCAAATACGGGGGCACGGGTTTGGGTTTGTCAATTAGTAGAGAAATCGCTAATCTGTTAGGCGGAGAAATTAAATTGACAAGTCGCCCTGGTGAGGGTAGTAAGTTCACGCTTTATCTGCCCCAAACTTACCAGGAATCGCGAATAATGAATGATAAGGACTCGGGAACGGGCAAGCAAACGCCTCAATTGCCTGCTGCTATTTCTTCCCCACCTCCGGCGCCGAATTTCAACTTGCCGATCGCCCCTTATCCATCACCTATTATCGCTGATGACCGGGAAGATGTCGATCCGGGCGATCGGGTGCTGTTGATTATTGAAGATGATGTGAACTTCGCTCGGATTCTTTTGGATATGGCGCGGGAACAGGGTTTTAAAGGTTTAGTGGCTTTGCGGAGCGATATCGGTTTGGCGATGGCGCGAGAGTTCAAGCCAACTGCGATTATGCTGGATCTAAATTTGCCTGTGATGGATGGCTGGACAGTGCTCGATCGCTTGAAGCATGACCCAACTACGCGCCACATTCCGGTTCACATTGTATCAGTTGAAGAAGGGCGGCAGCGCAGTTTGCAGTTAGGGGCGATCGCGTACTTACAAAAGCCTGTCAGTCGCGAAGCTTTGAGCAAAGCTTTGAGTGATATTAAGGGTTTTGTGGAGCGGCCAGTGAAGAATTTGCTAGTTGTGGAAGACGACGAAACGCAGCGCCTCAGTATTGTGGATTTAATCGGCAATCACGATGTTTCTACCACGGCTGTGGGGAGCGGTGCAGAGGCGCTAGAAACTTTGAGGTTAGGGCGTTTTGACTGCGTGGTACTCGATTTGGGACTGCCAGATATGACTGGTTTTGAACTGATCGATCAGATTAAGCAAGAGGCAAGTTTGAAAACTCTGCCGATTATTATTTATACGGGCAAAGAGTTGACGAGAGCCGAAGAAACTCAACTGAAGCGCATGGCGGAAACCATCATTGTTAAAGATGTGCGGTCCCCTGAACGTTTGTTAGATGAAACAGCTTTGTTCCTGCACCGAGTCCAAGCAGATTTGCCGCAACCGAAGCGCGAAATGCTAGAGCAATTGTATCAAACAGATGCGACGCTCGCTGGCAAAAAAGTCTTGATTGTTGACGATGATATGCGGAATATTTTCGCGCTGACGAGTCTGCTGGAACGCCATAAAATGGAAGTTGTGTATGCTGAAAACGGCAGACAGGGCATTACTACATTGCAAACTACGCCTGGGATAAATATTGTGTTGATGGACGTGATGATGCCAGAGATGGACGGTTACGAAACAATGCAAGCAATTCGTAATATGCCTCAATTCGCTTCCATGCCAATGATTGCTCTGACTGCGAAAGCTATGAAGGGCGATCGGGAAAAATGTATCGAAGCTGGGGCGTCAGATTACATTACCAAACCTGTTGATACGGAACAGTTGCTCTCGCTGCTGCGTGTTTGGCTTTATCGATAATCGAAAGAAGGAAGAAGTAAGAAGTAAGAAGGAAGAAGGAAGAAGGAAGAAGGAAGAAGGAAGAAGGAAGAAGGAAGAAGGAAGAAGGAAGAAGGAAGAAGGAAGAAGTAAGAAGGAAGAAGGAAGAAGTAAGAAGGAATAAGTAAGGAGTAAGAAGTAAGAAGGAAGAAGGAAGAAGGAATAAGTAAGAAGGAAGAAGGAAGAAGGAAGAAGGAAGAAAGAGCAATTATGAAAGAACCAAGGCCCAAGTCCCAATACTTCGGCTACGCGAGCGTACTTCCAAGTCCCAATTACCCAATCCCAATTACCAATTACCAATGACCCATTACCAATTACCAATTAAAAATGCCCGAAACCCATGAACTTGAAACAATCGAAATTAAACTGCTACTAGAGGGAATATTTCGCTATTACGGATTTGATTTTCGCAATTATGCTCTTGCCTCTCTCAAGCGCCGCATTTGGAACACTATTCGCTCGGAACAGCTCACCACTGTCTCGGCACTTCAGGACAAGCTACTCCACAATCCTGCCTACCTAGACCGTTTCCTGCTGGACATTTCTGTGAATGTAACGGCGATGTTTCGCGATCCCACCTTTTACCTTAGTTTCAGAAATAAAGTGGTGCCAATGCTGCGTACTTATCCTTTTATTCGGATTTGGCACGCTGGATGTTCAACGGGAGAAGAAGTCTATTCTATGGCAATATTGCTGCAAGAAGAAGGACTTTATGACCGCTGTAGGATTTACGCTACTGACATGAATGAATTAGTTTTGAAAACAGCAAAAAATGGTATTTTCCCGCTGAAATCCATGCAAGAATATACGCAACTATACCACCAAGCAGGAGGCAAAAAAGCGTTTTCTGAATATTATACTGCTGCCTATGAAAATGCGATTTTTCGCTCTTCTCTTAAAGAGAATATTGTCTTTGCTCACCACAACTTAGCAACGGATACTTCTTTTAATGAATTTAATGTTATTTTGTGCCGGAATGTGATGATTTATTTCAATTCACACCTCCAAGCTCGGGTACACAAGCTTTTTTATGAGAGCCTGGGAATGTTTGGAGTTTTAGGGCTGGGACATCAGGAGTCTCTGATTTTTACACCTTATGAAAACCACTATGAACCAATTGAAATTAGCGAGAAGCTCTACCGCCGAGTTAAATAAAAAAAATTTTGAAATAGTGGTTGTTGGCACGTCTTTGGGAGGGCTACAGGCTTTGACAGTCCTGCTGGGAGATTTGCCAGAAAGCTTTCCTTTGCCTGTAGTTATTGTCCAACACCGCCATAAGAGTTCTCAGGATAGGCTTACTGATTTTTTACAACAGCAAACCTCTCTCCAAATCACTGAGGCAGAAGACAAAGAGCCGATCGCCCCGGGACGGGTTTATTTGGCTCCTGCTGACTATCACTTGCTCATAGAATTGCCCCGAGAGTGGGATCCGAGCGAGTCTGAAAACGACTTTACAGACTGGGGGACGGTTGCAGTGGAGCCGATCGACAATTCAAACTCCCCAATCCTAAGTCGCCCAACTCCTACATTTGCACTCTCAACAGAGGGTCCTGTCTGCTACGCGCGGCCCTCAATCGATGTGCTGTTTGAGTCTGCTGCGGATGCCTTTGGGGAGAAAGCGATCGGGATAATTTTAACGGGAGCTAATTCTGATGGTAGTCAAGGGCTGGCAAAAATTAAAGCTGAGGGAGGATTGACATTCGTGGAGGAACCGGCGTCGGCTCTATGCCGGACAATGCCGGCATCCGCGATCGCAAATGTTGAAGTAGACTGGATTTTACCCCTCTCTAAAATCGCTCCCTGTTTAGTCAAGTTGCTAAGAATTAAAAATTAAAAAATTTATGGATGTGCAGCGCCCGGAACAAGTAAATGTCCTTTTAGTTGACGATCGCCCAGAAAATTTGCTGGCTCTAGAAGCTATCCTCAACAGCCCCTCTTATAATCTAGTACAAGCTAATTCCGGCACGGAAGCTCTCAGATGTCTGCTCAATCAAGATTTTGCGGTAATTTTACTTGATGTGCAGATGCCGGGAATGGATGGATTTGAGACAGCAACATTGATTCGCTCAAGAGATCGATCGCGATCGACTCCGATTATTTTTATCACAGCATTCAGCAGTAATGACACCCACGTGTTTAAAGGTTATTCTCTGGGTGCGGTGGATTACCTGTTCAAACCCTTGAAACCGGAAATATTGACATCGAAGGTGCAGGTATTTGTGGAATTGTTCCAAAAAACAGTCGAGGTGAAGCAGCAAGCAACACAGTTAGCTGCTGTTAATAGTGAACTAAGCAAAAGTGAAGAGCGGTTTCGCACTTTGTGTGCTTGTTCGCCGCTGGGAATTTACTTAGCTGACGTTGAAGGCCGCTGTACTTACATGAATCCCCGCTGTGAAGCGATTTCCGGGTTAGTTTTGGATAAAAGTTTGGCAGAGGTTTGGCAGCGGTCGGCTCATCCAGAAGATCGCGATCGCGTAGTGGCACATTTGTCAGAATGGATTAAAGAAAGCCAGGAATATTCAAGTGAGTTTCGATTAGCTGGTAGCGAAAATGTGCGTTGGATTCACGTGCAGTCGTCGCCAATGTTTTCGGATTTGGGAAAACTGATCGGTCACGTGGGCACGGTGAGAGATATCACAGACCGCAAGCAAGCAGAGGAAGAACGCGGCAGACTAATCCGCGAACAAGTGGCCCGGCAGGAAGCTGAGAGAGCTAACCAGATGAAGGATGAATTTCTCGCGATTCTTTCTCACGAACTCCGCACTCCTTTAAATGCAATTCTCGGCTGGTCTAGGCTGCTTCGGGTGAAAAAATTTGACGAAGAAACTATTGATAAAGCTCTAGAAACAATTGAGCGTAATGCTAAATCTCAAGCTCAACTTATCGAAGATATTTTAGATGTTTCGCGGATTCTGCGGGGGAAACTAAATTTAAATAAGCATCCGATTCGGTTGGAATCTGTGATCGAGCTGGCAATAGATTCTTTGCAACCGCTGGCTGAGGAAAAATCAATAGTCCTAGAATTAACGTGCAGTCCAAAGGTAGGTGAAGTGATCGGCGATTCCGATCGCTTGCAGCAAATTGTGTGGAATTTGCTGTCAAATGCGATTAAGTTTACTCCGGAAGAGGGTAAAGTAGAGGTGCGGTTGGAGTCAGTTGGCGATCGAGCTCAAATTGAGATAATTGATAACGGCATTGGTATCGAGCCTGATTTTTTGCCTTATGTTTTCGATCGCTTCCGCCAAGCCGATAGCAGCACAACTAGGTCTTACGGGGGTTTGGGACTGGGATTGGCGATCGTCCGTCACTTGGTAGAACAGCACGGCGGTAAGGTATATGCAGAAAATAATCCGGGCGAGGGTGCGAAATTTACGGTGACTCTACCTCTTGCACAGAGGAACGCCCTCGCGGCTGACGATGCTTGGTCCGAGCTCTCGAACCAGGTAGGAACCCTCCCAAATCTGGTTAATTTGCAGTTGCTGGTGGTGGATGATGACGATGACACGCGGGAGTTTTTGATTGCTTTACTCGAGGAGGAAGGAGCTATGGTGCGATCGGCCTCATCGGTGGCAGAGGCTCTAGCTGCACTCGAGAGCTCTTGGCCGGATGTGCTGCTGAGCGACATTGGAATGCCGGGAGCAGACGGCTACGAATTGATCGCGCGGGTGAGAGAAATGGAAGTGCTCAGGGGTGGAATGATGCCTGCTATCGCCCTGACGGCCTACGCCAGAGAGTCCGAGCGCCAGCAAGCGCTGGAAGCTGGTTTCCAGATGCACTTATCTAAACCAGTTGAGGTAACTCAGTTAATTGCCGGAATTGCTAACCTCGCAGGAATGCTCGCCGATCCCGAGCCGGCGGACTCGGCGGTTGAAACCGCTTTTTAGACCCCCCAATCCCGTGCCGATTACTGAGAAAAATATTAAGCTAGCTTAAAGGACAAGCGATCGACCGAGAGGAACAAGACATCCGTTTTTCCCCAAAAAGCCGGATATTTGCGGTTTTTTTGCTTCAACCTGCCGTCAAAGTACAAAATTACCCGACTAATACGTCAGGAACCTCAGCCCTGACGGCATGAGGCTGGAAGGAGAAATCTAACAAGCCGTTCCCCGGCGGCCGAGCGTCTTAACTGACTCGGTTTTTTGAGTCACGACAGCCGCGCCAAGGCGTAGCTAGTCATGAGCTCTGTCGCCCGTGAGTTAAACAGTTCTAAGGTAACGCTCAACAGTGCTGTTTGCCGGGGCCGCGCTCACTAAACAAAGGCGCGTGCTAACTTTACTCCGAAAAGAGACTGAGGCAACCATACCTCACGCCTTGGGGCAACCATACCCCTCCACCCCGCGAGGGGATTCAATTCAACGTAAAGCCGTCCTAAAAGGACGGGGTTTCAAACCCATTTTTCTGATGAATATTTTTAGCAGTCTGCTTTCTGGACCAACTCAAGAACCCCAAGTCAAAAAACAGCGTCGAGGCATTGAAATTAAGTCGGAACGCGAAATCGAAATCATGCGGCAGGCAGCGAAAATCGTTGCAACGGTACTCAAAGAAATTTCCCAAATGGTGAAACCGGGAATGACTACTGCTGATTTGGATGCTTATGCGGAAAAACGTATCCGTTCTATGGGTGCAACTCCGAGTTTTAAAGGCTATCACGGTTTTCCGGGCTCGATTTGCTCTAGCATTAATAACGAAGTTGTTCACGGCATCCCCAATGCCAAAAAGGTAATTCGGACAGGAGATGTTCTTAAGGTAGATACTGGGGCATATTATCAAGGTTTTCACGGCGATTCTTGCATCACGATCGCAGTTGGGGAAGTAACACCGGAATCGGCAAAATTAATCCGAGTCGCCGAAGAAGCTCTCTACAAAGGCATCGAACAAGTCAAAGCAGGAGCCTATTTGCTCGATCTCGCTGGTGCGATCGAAGATCATGTCAAAAGCAACGGTTTTAGCGTCGTTGAGGAGTTTACCGGCCACGGTGTCGGGCGAAATTTGCACGAGGAACCGTCGGTTTTCAATTTCCGCACCCGCTCCATGCCAAACGTGAAATTGCGATCGGGCATGACATTGGCGATCGAACCGATTCTGAATGCGGGTTCTAAGTACACTCGGACGCTTTCGGACAAGTGGACTGCTGTAACCGTTGACAATGCTATGTCGGCTCAGTTTGAGCATACTGTGTTGGTAACGGAAACTGGCTATGAAATTTTGACCGATCGTTCAAAAGTTTAAGTAGAAGGGTTCAATAATAATTTTGAGTTTTGAGTTTTGAGTTTTGAATTAAAGATTTAATCAGTTTTTAATCCTCAGATCAAAACACAACTCAAAACTCTTGAGTTTAACAACAATTTATTGAGAGCCTTCGATGGATGGAGTGATAATAAGAGTTATAGCCTTTCGAGCGTAACATGAGGTACTATCTGGCCCACGGGCTCACGGGCATAGGTCTCCGTGGTCATAGGCCCGCGCAGGGCATGGGGCATACCTCACCACGCTTGAGAACCGCTATAAATTCGACTAAAGTAAAAGATACTGGTAAAGTTTAAGGGTAAGAGATATGTCAGCACGCTTATTATTGGTAGATGATGAACCGGGCTTGCGGGAAGCGGTACAAGCTTATTTGGAAGATAGCAATTTTGCGGTTGAGGTTGCCAGTAATGCTCGGGATGGGTGGGAACTCTTGCAGCAGACTAATCCAGATTTGGTGATTTCAGACATTATGATGCCGCAGGTGGACGGTTATCAGTTTCTCAAGCAAGTGCGGGAAGATCCTCGCTATAAGGCCTTGCCGGTGGTATTTTTGACGGCTAAGGGGATGACGAGCGATCGCATTCAAGGCTATCAAGCAGGCTGCGATGCTTATCTTTCTAAGCCCTTCGATCCCGACGAGTTAGTAGCAATAGTAACGAATTTGCTGGCCCGTCGCGCGGCTGCTAAGGAAACGAGCGAAAATGCTGAAAGTCCAGATATTGCTGCTTTGACAAGCCAAATGGCGAGAATAGAGTCTTTGCTGAGCGGGCGGAGTTCGATCGCCCAAAGTCCTTCGCCGATTAAAATTGATTTGACTCCGCGAGAACAAAGTGTTTTGGATTTGGTTGCTCAAGGTTTGATGAATAAGGAAATTGCCCGCCGCTTAGAAACTAGCGTGCGCAATGTCGAAAAATACGTCAGCCGTTTGTTTAGCAAGACAGGTACTAACAGCCGTACTGAGTTGGTTCGCTTCGCTCTCGAACACGGCTTGACTAAGTAGCATCCCTCTCGACTTTGCGTTACCAGGCTCTTCCTCGCCGATTTGCGTTACCAGGCTCTTCTTGGTAACGATAATTCTGCAAAAACCTAGAAATGTTAAGATATAAGTATTGACAGAGATCCGATAGCTGTGGTAAGGCACATCAGCTTGCTGGCAGCGGGGGAGTGGGAAAAGTGGTGTGCTCACAAACTTCTCAGCGCTGGGAGTCGGAGATGAACACTCGTAAAGGCTCGGGAATTACTTAAGGTAACAGGAAAACCAGACTGTTTAACAGCTTTCACGTCGTAAAAATAAAGAAGAACAGTTGGGCGGATATGCTGCGTCAAGCAAACTTGCCACGAAGTGTCACACATCAGGTTCTATCCTGTGGAAAAACAAGCCACTATTAATTAATGACCAAAAATTTCAAAGGTGGTACCCGCCACGTGATAAATCCGTGCAATCAATCCCTTTTCGAAAATCGAAAATCCTCAAGCCCCCGCATTTATCCGTGGGGTCAATCTAAAATCTAAAATCTAAAATCTCAAATCGATTGACTCTGCTCAAAAACGGATACAAGCCCGCGACACGAGTGGTAAGCCGCCCACAATTTTAGACTCTTGCCCAATCTCAGATTCATCTGTGGAGTAAATCTAAAATCTCAAATCTCAAAGTGACTTACAGCGCCAGACAGTAGCGGCGGATGTTGAATTTATAGCATCACTAAAGTTTAGTTTATACCAGGAGGATAGCATGAGGAAAATCACGGCGCGACCAACGATAAGTGCCATAGTAGCACTGCCACTCCTACTAATGGCCAATACAACTCAAGCTTTTGCCGCTGATACCAGTCAGAAAATAGATCCAATTAAGAAAGTTTCGGATTTTGGCGATGAGCTGGATTTTGATATGGCGACACCAACAACAATTAGCATTGAAGAAAGCGAGGATTGGGATGAACCTGATTTTACAGCTACTTTAGATATCGAGATTAGTAAATTTATGACAAACAATCTTCAAGCTGTAATTGATGAGCCGCCGCCGGTAGTTTATCTCAGTGCGGCCAGGGGCCAGTCAACCCGGGAATGCCGGATTTCTGGGATCTGCGAATAACTGAATCGGATTTGTGCGATTTGGACCCGCCCGCCCGTCCTCGCCCGTGCTACGACTCTTTTTCTCGTATAATTATCGCTGTGCGAGGGTAAAACTTTTACTAAAATCCGGTAGATTTGCCTGAGAATAGGCGAATAACAGAGTATGTATTTTTTTGGGTATGCTTTCGATCGGCTAAAACAATAAGTATGCAGGCTGAAATAAACTTAACTAGGTGATTGTTTGCTGTGATGGGAAATCGCAAAAACGGGCTGAAATAAACTTAACTATGTGATTGTTCGCTGTGATGGGAAACCGCAGATGAAAGTAGATGAACGCAGATGAACGCAGATGTATTTAAAGATTGTTTGCTGAGGGCTTCGGTTCAAGTCTCATATTTATCCGTTAAATTCCGTACATTGCTTGTAGCGGAACTGCCTGACATCCGTGACATCCTCTCCAAGCGAATCCTTGGCCGAACTGCCTTCTTTATTTCCTCGGCAGTTGACAGCACCTATTATGAGAAACTTTTTAAATATTAATTATGATTAATTCGCACTGCCAGCAAGACACCGCAGCACAGCAAAACAAAAGTTCGCTGCAAACTCTCTCCCGGGCTCTGAAAATGTCTCAGGGGCAATTTTCGCTGATTTTGGTGCGGTGCAATTACAGCGCTATGAGAGAGGAAACTGTACGGCAATTGCGGGAAGAGTCTGGTATCGATATTCGAGAAATTGTTCTCCCGCCATCTGTTAAAACTCTTTACACGACGATAGAAACCAAACTTTCCTGCAACCATCCGGCAGCTTTAATGGTGTTTGGCTTGGAATCGGTAAGTGCGATCGATCGACTGCTGACTTCTACCAACTACGTGAGGGAAGAATTTCGGAATAATTTTCCATTCCCAGTGGTGCTGTGGGTGACAGACAAAATATTAAAAAAAATGAGCCGGTTAGTAACAGATATCGAGACTTGGACGACCACTGTTGAATTTGTCCTCGGCCCAGATGAATTGGTGGATTTCTTGGGCAAAAGTGCCGAGCGCATTTTTTCCAACATTTTAGAAAGGGGCAATTGGCGTTTAAGTAATTCTGCCATCCTCGGAGCCAATTCTGTGAGTGAATTAGAGGCGGCTACCCAAGACTTGCAAACTTGCAATATCAGGTTAGAACCTGCTCTTGAAGCGAGTTTGCAATTTATTCGCGGTCGGCACGAATATGCTTGTCACCGCATCCCGGCTGCTCTTGAATTGTATCAAACAAGTCTCAGTTTTTGGAAGTATCAAGTAGCATTTATTGAAGGGAAAACAGAATTTAGCGATTTGTTATTTACGGTTTACCCTGCATCGGTATTAGAGGGAATTCTGCTATTTCACATCGGGCTTTGCTACCGCTTCCAAGCAGAACAGCACCGCAGCGCTAACCGTCCTTACTGGACGGAAGCTAAGAATTATTTTCAGGAATGTATTGAGGTATTAGAAAGCGCGGGACGGTCCGATGCCGTTGCTATATTCATTAATCAACTCGGCGAAGTATTGCAGCATTTAGAAGATTGGGATGCACTCTGGAATTTAGCTATTAAAGCTCGGAGATTGCATAAAAATATGGAAAATTCAGCAGTGAATTTGGCTCAAGATTACGGCTTTTTAGCTATAGTAGCCTTAGAGCAAAAGAACTGGCAAGAGGCGAAAAAATGGGCTTTAGTCGCTCTAGATGTTCTCAACTCAAATTTAGAAACGACGGGACAGGGAACGCCTGTAAAGTCGCAGCATCAAGGCTTGTATCTGTTGATTTTAGCAGAAGCTAAGAGTCAGTTGGGTGAGATTCAGGAGGCGATCGCCCATTTAGAGCTGGCTCGCTCGGAAACCGAAGCTTGCTACAACCCGCAACTGTATTTGCGGGTTTTAGAAATGCTGCGATTGCTCTATTTTCAGCGGGGAGAATATCTCGAAGCATTTCAAATTAAGCAAGATTATCGAGCGGTGGAACATACGTATCGGTTCCGAGCTTTTATTGGAGCCGGAAAGTTGCAGCCGCACAGAGAAGCGGTTAATCCCGTCGCCGAAACTGTTGCCGGCGCTGCTACTATTGCTGATGAAATTACTGCTTCCGGCCGAGAACAAGACCTCAACCGTTTGATAGATAGGATGAACAATACCCAAGACAAACTGACAGTAATTTATGGTCAGTCTGGAGTTGGCAAAAGTTCAATTGTCACCGGGGGATTAGTACCGGCTCTCAAACAAAAAAAAATAGAAAGGCGAACTGTTTTGCCGGTAGTGCTGCAAGTTTACAACAACTGGCCGCGGGAATTGACCAGACAGTTATCTGCTCTTAAAGCTGAAATATTCGATCCGGAAATTTCCGACGCAGTACCGGAAACTGCTCCGGTAGATTTGACCGTAGAAGCAGGCGCAGTCAAGGAAAATCTTATTTCGGGATTTAACGGCGGCTCGGCTGGGAAAAATGAGGATAAAATTGAGCAGTCACAGCCTGTACAATCAATCATAGAAATAGAAAAAGAGGATATCGCATACGAAACAATTATCAAGGAGCTACAAATAAATTCCGAACATCTAATGACCGTTCTGATATTCGATCAATTTGAAGAATTCTTTTTCGTGTGGAAAGAGTCAGCCCAAAGGCAGAGATTTTTTGATTTTTTGCGGGAATGCTTGAACATCAAGTATTTAAAAGTCGTCCTATGTTTGCGGGAAGATTACCTGCACTATTTGCTGGAATTTGCCCGACCAAAAAACCCGACAGGATTTATTAACAATGATATTTTGGGCGACATTCTTAGCAAAAATATTTTGTTTTATTTGGGTAATTTTTCCCTGGGCGATGCGCGAGCGGTAATTCGCACTTTAACTGAACGAGCGCAGTTTTACTTAGAACCGGATCTCATCGAAGAATTAGTCAAAGATTTAGCTGGAGAATTGGGAGAAGTTCGCCCGATCGAACTACAACTTGTCGGCGCTCAACTGCAACAAGAGGACATTAGAAGTTTAACTCGATATCAGGAACTAGGCAACAATCCTCAACAAAAATTAGTCGAAAGATTTCTCGAAGAAGTCATCAAAGATTGCGGCCCGGAAAATCAAGTAGCGGCGCGGCGAGTTTTGTATTTGCTGACAGATGAAGAGGAGATTCGTCCCCTCAAAACCCGCGCCGAATTAGCTTCGGATTTAGCGACATTTGCCGAAGCTGACAAATTAGATTTGGTCTTAGAACTGTTAGTAAAATCTGGTTTAGTTTTTCGGTGGACGGAACTGCAGGCACAGCTTTACCAGCTCGTTCACGACTATTTAGTTACCTTCATCCGCCAGCAGCAGCAATTAGATAAAAATGCAGAATTCGAGGAACTGCGAAAGCAAAATCAAATTAACCGAGATGAAATTGAACAAATTCGCAAAGATAGAGAGCGAGATGCTTTGCTGTCGGAAGCTAGAGACAAACAGCGCCAAGCTAGAGAGAAACAGCACCAAGCGGAAGCTAAACTTTACCAAACTCGGAGATGGCAATTGCGGGCGGCGGTTCTAGGATTGCTTGTACTCGGAGGTGTTTCGACGATGGCATTCGAGCAAGCAAAATTAGCAGAAAGCGCGCGGCAGGAAGCAGAAAAAAGTCGGACTGATGCCCTAAATTCGGCGTCGGAAGGTTTAGTGCTTTCTAATGAAAAAAATCAATTAGGAGTGTTGGGAAATAGTATCAAAATCGCTCGTGATTCTCTGAAAAGTACAGCCCTGCCTGCGGACACTAAAAATCAAATTGCTGAAAGACTCAGACACGCAGTTTCTGGGGTGCAAGAACAAAACCGTTTCGAGCAGCACAGCAAGTTTGTTTTGGATGTGAGTGTCAGCCCCGACGGCAATTTAGTTGCTTCGGCAAGTACGGACAAAACTGTTAAATTGTGGAGCAAAGAAGGTAAGTTATTAAAAACTTTTAATCACCCGGATGGCGTGACGAGTGTTAGTTTTAGTCCTGATGGGACAACCATCGCTACTGGTTGTGCCGATCGCACAATTAGAATTTGGCAAGTAGATAATGACAAAAGTGCGATCAGCATTTTATCCGGCCACCGCGATATCGTCACCAGCGTCAGTTTCAGTCCAGACGGCAAAACCCTCGCTTCCGCCAGTCACGACAACACCGTCAAAATCTGGAACCTTGCGAACAAAAAATTGCTGCAAACCTTAACCGGACACAAAGACTGGGTGCTGGGCGTCAGTTTCAGTCCCGACGGTCAAACAATTGCCTCAGCAAGTGTTGACAAAACTGTCAAACTTTGGAACCGAGAAAGTAAAACCCAGAAATTTAAAATTAATCCCAAAACATTAACCAAGCATTCTGGCATTGTTTACAGCGTTAAGTTCAGTCCAAACAATCGAGAAATCGTCTCAGCAAGTGCCGACAGCACAGCCAAAATTTGGAACCGAAACGGTGAAGAAATCAGAACCCTCAAAGGACACAACGATGGAGTTGTCAGCGCGAGTTTCAGTCGCGACGGCGAAAAAATTGTCACCGGCAGTGCAGACGATACGGTGAAAATTTGGAGTCGCAGCGGCACTTTGCTCAACACTTTTCGAGGACATCAAGACGACGTGAGGGCCGTAACTTTCAGCCGCGATGGCACTATTGCTTCCGCAAGTAAGGACAAAATAGTGAAAGTTTGGAAACCGGACAGCACTCCGTTGAATAAGATTTTATCGGGACACGGAGACTGGGTTTACAAAGTCAGTTTTAGTGCTGACGGCAAAACAATTGCTTCTGCTAGCGGGGACAAAACAGTGAGACTTTGGCGCAGTGACGGCAGTTTATTCAAAACCTTAGAAGGTCACAAGGATTCTGTTACCTGGGTGAGCATTTCCCCTGATGATAAAACTGTTGCTTCGGCCAGCGATGACAAAACCGTGAAAGTCTGGAGTTTAAACGGCCAACTGTTAAGTACCCTAAGCCACAGCGGCATTGTTAAAAGCGTGACTTTTAGTCCAGACGGAAAGATAATTGCCGCCGCCAGTGCCGATCGCAAATTGTACCTCTGGCGCTGGAACGGTTCTAAAGCAACTTTGCTGGCAAAACTCGATCACAGCAATCCAGTAATTAGCGTTAGCTTCAGTCCCGACGGCCAAACTATTGCTACTGCTACCGCTGCTGAGGACAAGGCAAGCGGGAAGAAAAAGGCTTTTGAAATTTCCGGAGAAAAGAGAGTTTACCTCTGGCAATTTAACGGTTCGTCGGCGAAGATTCTGACAACTATCGACCACGACGACAGCGTTAAAAATGTGAGTTTCAGTCCCGACGGCAAGACTATTGCTGCTGCTTGCGCTGACAAAAAAGTTTACTTGTGGGGGTTTGATGGCAAGGCGGTCAATTTAACTGAAAAACTCGACCACAGCGATACTGTAGAAAGCGTGAGTTTTAGTCCCGACGGCAAGTTGATTGCGGCGGCGAGTGGGGTAAATACTGTTAAACTGTGGAATTTTGACGGTCAGAAGGCGCTGCTATCTAAGACTTTGGAATCGAGCGATCGCGTGTTGAGCGTTACTTTTAGTTCTGACAGCAAAGCTCTGGCTTTTGCTAGCAGCGATAGGACTGTAATTCTGTGGCCTTTGGAGAATTTTGAACTGAATAATATCATTGCTCGGAGTTGCGAATGGTTGGGAGATTATTTGCAGAATGACCCGAATGTTGCTGAGGGCGATCGACAGCTTTGTCTTGGCTTTGGGAAGCAGGCGTTAAATCAGAGTAAGCGATAAAAGTTGAGTGAATTAAATAGGACTTACACACAGCAACTATTCGTAGGGTGCGCACCTGCCGCGCACCCTACCTTTATTGATAGTGCAATATCTCAGTTAAATCAACTTGTAAGGTGCGCCAGATATTGATTATTTCGATGTGAACAGGTTTTCCCGATCTGACGCACCCTACGCATCTGCCTTTAGTCGATTTCCCAATTCCCAATTCCCAATTCCCAATTCCCAATTACTCTGAAAAAATATATCTAGTGGCTAATTTTTATAATCGTAAATTTAAGATAAAATTTTAGTAATAAATTCAAACAAAAGGTAAACCGCATGGATGTCAACTCCCAAGAAGTCCAACCCGTTCCGCCATTGGGCGACACAAACGAGGAAACACCAGAGATAGGTGGCGGTTTGCCCGTAATAGAATATTGGGCAGAACATACATTGTCCGCGGAAGGGCCGAAACTTTGGAAAACTTTGCTGCACAAAAGTGCTTGTTTGTCCTGTTCTTGGGGCACTGGCGGGCAGAAAGGAGGTTTTACGAATGAAGAGGGCGAAAAACTTCAGCGGTGCATGAAAAGCGTGGAAGCAATCTCTGCTGAAATTAAACCGCCTGTCTCGACTCACTATTTTAAACAGCACAGTATTGCAGAACTCCAGCAATTAAATTCAATGGAAGCAGACAGGCTGGGAAGGCTGAGTTTTCCGATGATTTTGCGGGCCGGCAAGTCTCATTACGATCGCATTTCTTGGGAAGAAGTTTATCAAATTGCCGAAGCTGCCTTTCGCAAAACCCCCGAACGAGTGGCATCCTACAGTTCCGGCCGTTCTTCCAACGAAGCGGCTTTTCTGCTGCAATTGATGATGCGGGCGATGGGTTCCAATAACTTAGCAGATTGTTCCGATCTCTGCCACGCTCCCTCGACAATGGGGTTAAGCGAAATGTTTGCCACCCGCACCTCGGTAGTGAGTTTAGAAAACTTGAAGGAAGCAGATTGTGTCGTGCTCGCGGGCAGTAATTCTTCCTACAACCACCCCCGCTTGATGAACGAATTGATTAAAATTCGCGACAAAGGCGGTAGAATAATTGTCATCAATCCGGTGAGGGAAATCGGGTTAGTGAAGTTTGGTTCTCCGGCATTTCCTGTCAAATCGCTCATCCCCGGTTCCGAGATTTCCTCGCTATACTTGCAACCCATTCCCGGTAGCGATACGGCGCTATTTGTGGGGCTTCAAAAATCTATAATCGAACAAGGATTGCTCGACGAAAAATACTTGCAAGCTCATACAGAAGGCTGGCAAGCAGTAGTACAGCACGCCCGCGAAACCTCTTGGGAAACTATTACTAAAACCTGCGGAGTTTCCCAAGCAGAGATTGAGGCCGCAGCCAGAATTATTGGCACCTCCCAGCGAGTTGTCTTTGGTTGGGCGATGGGAATTACCCAACAGGAGAACGGTGTAGATAATGTTTTCAGCATTGCCAATACTGCTTTAATGACAGGAAATGTCGGCAAAGAAGGTGCTGGATTAATGCCCGTGAGAGGACACTCAAATGTCCAAGGATTCGGCTCTATGGGCGTGACTGTCAAGCTGAAAAAAGAAATCCAGACCGCTCTCGAAAAACTGTTAGATCGTCCCCTCAGCCGCGTTAAGGGCTACGATACTCGATCGCTCATTGAAGCAGCAGATGCAGGCAAAGTCGATACGCTGATCTGTGTGGGCGGCAACTTGTATGGGGCAAATCCAGATTCACATCAGGCCAAACGGGCTTTAGGTAAAATTGAAACTATTATTTACCTCGCAACTAAACCGAATTTAGGGCATTTTAGCGGATTGGCCAAACACAATACAATTGTGATTCCTGTACTGAATCGCTTTGAAAATCCCCATAAAACAACGGTGGAATCTGGGAATAATTTTGTGCGTTTAAATGATGAGGGTGAAACTCATCTCAAAAATGCCGATCTGATTCCCGAGGTACAATTTTTGACGGAATTAGCCAGCAGAATTCACGGCGATTTTCCCGTTGATTGGCGCCAACTTCAAGACACAAAATACGTTCGGCAATTGATTGCTAAAACTATTCCTGGCTATGAAAAAATAGCGACAATTGACGAAACTAAAGAGGAATTCACCATCAGCGGTCGCATTTTTACGGAACCTAAATTCCCTACAGAGTCTGGGAAAGCGAAGATGTTTGTCGCGCCTTTACCTAAGCTGAAATTACCGGAAGCGAAAGAGTTTGGAGTATCGGAATCAACAAAGGGTATTGTTGTGGCATTGATGACGGGACGCAGCTATTCTCAGCACAATACTGTTGTCTACAAAATTGATGACAAATACCGGGGAATGCCGCACCGCAACTGCATTATGATGAACCGCGCGGATGCAGAAAGCGCGGGTTTGCAAGAACATCAGCGGGTTACGGTGCAGGGAAATGCGGGAAAAATGGAAAATGTCGAGGTGATTTACGGGGCTGTTCGCGCGGGTGCTGCTTTGATGTTTTATCCTGAAGTTAATGTGATTTTTCACCCGGAAATTGAAAGGCGGTCGGGCACGCCTGCTTACAAGCGCGTACCTGCTTTTGTTTATGCACAAGCGTAATCAGAGTGGACACGGCAGTGCCGTTCCCCTACCCAATTAATGGTAGGGAAACGGCATTACCGCGTCCACCGTTTCTATCACTTTAAACAACTAAAAAATCAGATTCCCCGATCGAACTTAACGCCATTCCCGGTAACAGCGCCAAGACTTGTCCGGTGCTGCCGATCCGAATTTCAGTATCGTTGCCTGAAGGTACGATCGACAGTTGCTCGAATCTCAAACCATCAACTAACACTAACCAATCCACACCAGGAGTAAAATCAACAATCGTATCCGTACCCCCATCCGGCTGCAACACAATGTCATCGAAACCGACACCGCTGATAATAGTATCGTTTCCCCGACCGCCCCGCAGAAAATCCCCCCCGCCCCCGCCAGTTAACAGGTCCATGCCTTTGTCGCCGTAAATATAGTCACCGCCTTCGCCACCGTCCAAACTATCGCTTTGCCGCCCCCCACTAATCGTGTCGTTCCCCGCACTGCCTAGAATACTGTTAGGTAATTCATTTCCAAGTACCTGGTCATTCCCGGGCGAACCCACCAGATTTTCGATATCCGCGCCAAAAGCAATGTACGTGCCAAAGGTTTCAGTTGTATAAAGCCGATCGAGATCAGTACCTAGCCCCACCTGCGAAATTTCTAAATAGTAGCTTAGATCTCCCAGAGCGCTCTTTGCCGTCAGCGGCTTACCCTGATTCAGGTCCAAAGAATAAACGTTGTTGGCAGGCAGTGCCGAAAAGTCCAAAGTATCGCTGCCGCCGCCGTCCCAGATAGTTTGAAGGGTATTGAAATTACTGCTGTCGAATCTGTAAACATTATTGCCGCCGTTAAAATCGCTGCGGGCGCCGTAGAGATACTGCAATGCCCGGATGTCATAAGCCATCAAACTCCGGGGATTTTCGCCGTTGGGATCGCTAAATCTGCTATATGCGGCATTGTAGGACATGATCGTATTTCTCGTATTGTCCTTGTCAAACGGAAGATACGGAGGCTGTCCGGGGTTGTCTATTTGATCGCTGCCGAAGCTGTAGTTGCCGGGGTGCTTCAAACCCATCGCGTGACCGATTTCGTGAATTAAAGTAAAGTGTCCGTAACTGCCCGGACCTGAGGAAAAAGCTGTTTCCGGATCGTTTTCATAGAGCTTTTGGAGGTGGATGGCGCCGCCGCGCAAAATACCAGGCTGATAAGTGTAGGCATAGCCGTCAGCACCCGGCCCGTCAGAAAACATAATTCTGATGTTGCTTTGGGCCGAGTCTGGAACTTCTACAAAGTTGAGCGGCAAGACTGTGGCATAATTGTCCCGGAAGATTTGGCGGACATTCTGTTTGATCGCATCGTTAACTTCCTCAATATTGGTTTCGTCTCTATATGCAAAATAACTGTCCGAGCTCTCAGCAGTCACAAAACTGTAGGTGATAGTGCCGCCGGGAGCGACGTTCCATTTGGCTGGCTGTCCGGGGTTTGCTCTACTTATTCGGATCAGAGCATCAATATCGTTAGAGTTGCTGAAGGCGGAAGCTTGAGCGGCCGATCGTTCGGCGCTGGAATCTGAGGTTTGAGCGCGGCTGCTGCAGATCGGGCAGCTATGTTTGGAAGCACCTTGCAACAAATCTGAATTGTTATTAGTTAAATCACTCAGAGTGTAAACAGACATGAGGTTCCTTCCAATTTTAGGCAAGAGGATATTGATTAATATTATTAAATAAACAGAGCTGAAAGTCAATTCATAAAATTTATGACTTTGACTTCATAAAAATCCTATTTATTAATAAAGGTTACCAACAAACGATCGGTTGTCACGAATGATTTGAGCTGGCTGCTATTAACTCTTAATTTGCAAAGCTCTACCCCGCCAAATCCATCCCCAGCCGGTTTCTCTTTTAATCGCAGAGGCGATCGCCACCGCCGCCGGTAACGCACCTCCCACACCTCCCAACCACCAGTATTTCGTCGGACAGTCAGAAATCTCGGCACCCAAGCGGCGCAAATTGTAATGCTGCCAAATTACGATTACGGATAAACAAATAGTTAACAAGGTAATTGGCAATTGGTAATTGGTAATTGGTAATTGGTAATTGGTAATTGCTGATTGCCTGAATTTCTGCGAAGTCCCCGTTAGCCAGCAAAATAGCTAATGCCAACCACGGCATAGGATAAAGAAATAACATAATTGCGGCAATGTAAACCATCATGCCCCAACTGCGGTTAGCGCCGAGATAGAGATTCTTTGTCCAGCCTTCCCACAAGGGGCTCCAAGACCGATACATCCGCACGAATGCCAAATTTGACCCGGAATAAAGTCGGAGTTTTAAACCCGCACGTTTGATGCAGCTAATTCCACATCTTCAACAATAACGCTTGCAACTGCTTCGTGACCGCCGATTTTTTCGTAGCCCGATCGCCTAAATAACATGAACGGGCCGCCGGCAAAAGCACTGTCTGTTTTCGAGGGCTCGTTAACGGCGGTAAAGTCGTAGCAAACTGCTAAGTGATTGAAGATTATCGGCTGCACTAACCACTCGGCAAAACACTCGCTTTCCCAGCGCTGGCATACAGGTTAACAAGTCTATTTTCTCGGTTTCGGCTGTGGCGATAGCGGTTTCGATCGCCCCCGATCCGGGCCGCACGCCGGCATGGATAAATAATAAGAAGTCTCCGGTTGCTACCTCAACAGCTTGGGTTCCGATCCAGTTTTTGCCCGCCCAATATTGGTTCGCAGATCGCGGCTGACCTGCTAATATTTTGAGGCGGGGGTCCCCCGGCTGCTGTTGCAGGGTTGGCCCGATCGCCTGGGTGTCGTCTGTCGATCGATCGTCTACAATCAAAACCCCTAGGTTGTCCGCAGACAGCGGTGTAATCTCCCTCATTGCGATCGCGCCATCCCGAATATTCTCTGCTTCGCTGTATGCTGGTACGATTAAGCTGCCGTGCATCTAATTTAACAGTCAATTTTTCTACAATTCTTGTGGAACGGGCCCTCCTAGCCCGTCTATGCATTCAATGTGAAATGCTCCGCAGCTTACCGAAACTTTGGGGAAGTGCGCGGCTGGCCCTGGTGAGGGCCTGGCTGAAATTCTCTCGGTTCGAGGCGCATTTTTGACCGATCGGCGCAAATTCTTAGTGTAAGCTCTACTTAACTATGATAGAAAAAATTAGCAGGGTTAACAATATCAAAAGGAACTGACCTCAAATTTTGGGTAGACGATTTGTCTCCCTAAATATTAAAAAATCTTAAAACAAAAAGCTAGTCGATCGCCCGGAAAGTTATTTTGACCGCCTCTTTTGCTATAATTTGTGAGCATCTTTCGGCTCGCCCGCAGCGAGGGGCAAGACCACTCACCCGGTCAGCGACCGAAAAGCTGAGGATAGATATCAGTTGTCAGAGGAGATTGCAATGGGCGAATTTTTTACAGTCGATGTGTTTACGAACGGGATACTGGTAGTCGGCGCTATGGGTTTTTTCTTTTTGGGATATCAAGCTTTGCAGATATTGAAAAAATAAAGTATTTAGTAAATAAAGCCAAGTTGGCAGTGGCGATCGCATCAACTTAAATTCTTGTGAGGTGGGCATCGGGCCCGCCCAAATAGGCAATTTAAATCGATCGCAGCGATACATGGAGAGAAAGTAAAAAGCGAGGCTGCGAAGGGTAAAAATAGCAATTCCTGCCGACAGTGCAACTGTTTCTTGCGAAAATCAACCAAAAAAAGGCTGCGTTATTATCATGGTGAGCCAACTTTTAGATGGACGCTATCAAATCATTGAAGTCATAGAAACAGGAGAATTTGGACAAACCTATCTGGCCAAAGATATTCGCCGTCCGGGACAACCGCAGTGCTTTGTCAAGCACCTGCGTCCCGGAACCAGCGAACCGAAATTAATTAATACTACGCGCCGTCTTTTTCAAAAAGAAGCAGAAGTTCTAGAAAAGCTCGGTCAACACGACCAAATCCCTCAGCTATTCGCTTATTTTGAAGAAAATGAAGAATTTTTCTTAGTTGAATCCTTTGTTGCCGGTCACTCGCTATCAACCGAGATTGTACCAGGCAAACCTCTAACAGAAGAAAAGATGATTCCTTTGCTGAAGGAACTGTTAGAAATTTTAGTGTTTGTACACGGACAGGGAGTAATTCACCGAGATATTAAACCAGCAAATTTAATCCGTCGCTATTCAGACAACAAGTTAGTTTTGATTGACTTTGGCTCGGTGAAAGAAATTCACATCGCTCAAAGACAAGCGCCGGTAACGGTGCGGATAGGCACGCTGGAGTATATGCCGATCGAACAATTTCAATACAACCCGCAACTCAACAGCGATATCTACGCTTTGGGAATGATGGGCATCCAAGCAATAACCGGTTTGCCCGCTTACGATTTGCCGAAACTGCGGGATTTGAAAAATTCTAATAAAGGCGAAATTGTTTGGCGGCATTTAGCCGCGTGTTCCCAAGCGTTGGCTGATGTTTTGGACAATATGGTGCGCTACGATTTTCGGGAGCGTTACCAGTCGGCGGCGGAAGCTTTAGCTGATTTGAGGAAAATTGGCGATCGCTCGCGGGCGCGGGTTCCCCAGCTCACAATATATCGCGAAGAAGTCGATCGGCGCAGCAGCATCCGCGGCGACATTACAGTCGTCGGTCGTAGAATATTAGATGAACTGCGCGTCAGTTTGGAATTGCTGCCAGAAGAAGCAGAGGCGATCGAAGATGAGGTATTGAACCCTTACCGCAAATACAGGCAAAAAGGTGAACGCTACGAACAATCACTGCAAGAAGCAATGCAGCAAGAATATCCCTTTTCTGTGGAAACTCGCGACGAGTTAAAACGCTTGCAGCAAGTTTTAGGGCTTACTGACGAAGATGCCGCCAGAATCGAAGAATTAGTCATTCCTAAATCTTTATTCGCTAAATTGTACAAGGCGGTCGCCACAGTTTTGGAGGGACACCGCAACCCCAATCCGCGAGCAGCGAGCAGCGCCCCTCAACTCGAATTGCAGGCAAGTCCGGCGGTATCCCCCCAGGTAAATCTGAACGGAAAAACCGATTTGTCGAGTTCGGGCACAGCAGCGATTGTTCCCAAAGAAACTCGCAAATTCAATGCTTATCTCGCCGGGGCAACAATTGCCACTATCTTAGCTGCGATCGGCGGAATTTACGGATATCTCAAGTTGCAAGAATGGCAGCAGCGAGTCCAGAAAGAATCCCAACAGCTCAATCAAATTGAAGCTCTTTATAAAGCCAGCAATTATGAAGGCTGCATCAGCCAAATACCAACAATTGCCAACACTTCCAGCAGCTATTCGTCCGCTCAGGAGTTACAGCAACAGTGCCAATCAGGTCTCCTGTGGAAGAACGCCAAAGTCAAAAATTTCGCTCAGCATGAAGATGCCGTTGGGTCTGTTGCTTTCAGTCCAGACGGCTTAATGTTAGCCAGCGGTTCTAAAGACAAAACCATCCAAATTTGGGATTTAGCTACAGGCAAGTCGCTCCGCACTTTTATAGGAGATTCATCCACCATTTGGTCGGTTGCTTTTGACTCAAACGGTACGAGACTCGCGACTGGAACCGGTTTTTGGAAAGTCATGCTGTGGGATTTGAAAACAGGGCAAGTGATTCGCAGTCTCGACCACACTGCTTCTGTTTGGTCTGTCGCTCTGAGCCCCGACGGACAGCTCATTGCTAGCGGCAGCGGAGACAAAACCACGAAGATTTCGGATGCCACAACTGGCGGTTTGATTCAGAATTTCCCCGACCATACAGATTTTGTTTATTCTGTTGCTTTCACTCCCGATGGAAAAAGTTTGATTAGCGCTTCTAAGGATAAAAAAATTACAGTTGTTGATGTAGCCACGGGAAGGTTGCTCAAAACTATTGAGGGACACGGCGACGCGGTGAGGTCGGTTGCTGTTAGCCCGGACGGCAAGACAATTGTTAGCGGTTCCTACGATGAAACTATTAAAATCTGGAATCTCGAAACAGGAGATTTAATTCGCTCTATCAAGGGGCATTCTGACGATATTGTCTCGGTTGCTATCAGCCCGGACGGGAAGTTTATTGCGAGCGGGAGCAAGGATAAAACTATTAAAATTTGGGATTTCGCTACCGGAGAATTGCTGAATACTTTGACGGGACATTCAGATGAAGTTTATGTGGTAACTTTTAGTCCCGACGGCAAAACTATTGCTAGCGGTTCTAAAGACCATACTATTAAGTTGTGGCTGAGGTAATTGTCACCTGTCATTTACTTGCTGTAATTAAGCTCGTTTTTTAAGGTTGTGGGAAACTGCCAATAAGGCGTTTCTAATTCGTCTTCATTTGGAGAATTTGCAGTTGAGTGCTCTCGGATTTGAAAAAAGTAGTAGAGGTTAGCCACCGTTAAATCGGATATTTCTTGCCAATTCGAGGCAGCTAAAGCAAGATAGCCCGTCGCGCTCGCCTGCTGGCTGACATAAAATTCGTATCCCCGGCGGATTTCCGGCGACACAGCGAAGATTAGCTGGTCGCGCAAGGAGAGAAAGTGAGACTTTTGCTTTAAAGTTTCATAAAGTGAAGGTTCCGCAGCTAATACCGTGAATGTAGTGTACATGCTGCTTTTTACACTCTCGCCGCTGAGTTTATCTAAACTAGCTAACTGGTGCTGAGCTTTTGGAGACAAAGTTTGCATCCAATCAGCCTCAGTTTGCCAAAAGTCTATTACACTTAAGTCATGACCGAGAATCCTAGTAACTTCGGGAAATAAAAAATCTAGTTCTGGTTCCGATTCACATCCTTTAACAACAGTTAGAATATCTTGACGAATTTTTGATTGGAGTTCCAGCAGGCGCTGGCTCACCATATCGTAGGCCCGCTGCAAGTGAAACGTGACGTCTATCGCCTGCTCGATCGCCCAAACACATTCCCTGTGCCTGAGCTGTGCGGCAGAACACAGCCCCTCCAACAAACTGGGATTGTCATAAATTTTTAAAGCCTCAAACAGCATATCCCGCCCGCTATTAATTTCGGAATTCCGAAGTTTAAGATCGGGCAATGTCAGGGCTGACTGACAGCGTTTGATAGCTTTAGAAAAAATATCGTAACCGTTAACCAGTTTCTGGCGGTGCATTTCAAAACTCGAGTCGTGAGCCACCTTAAAAATCTGCTGGATCACCTCTACTCCCCTATCTTTGAGGATGTGTCTGAGATCGATAAACCCGCCTTTAATTTTTAGCTTCTGGTGCTTTGCATCTTCTCTGATTTTTAATACTTGGTTGAGGTTTACTGCTGACAAAACTGTGCTCGATACAGTGCCAATGCCAAAGACTGCGGCAGTTGCTTGCATCACTGCCAAATTAATTTTCAGAGAGTTAAGCATTCTATATATTTTTTGAAACCCCTGATGAGTTTGAGCAAGCTGCAACGGGGCCAGTGTCACGTACACGGGAGCTAGCAGCGGCTGTACGGGGCCACCTCCGGCTAACTGTGCGAGCAATCCTAGAACTGAGCGCGAGGATATAGTTCCAGTTGTTGATGGATAAAAGATTTGTGCAAGCTCCACAAACTCCCCTGTCACCGGATCTCTAGCTGCCGGGAGCAATTTTCCTGTTTTGGCACTAGGCTGTACCAGGTTGCCAGTATTGAGTAGAGCCTGAGTTGCAGGGGTGAATAGATAATCCATGTTGTCAGACCAGTTTCCAAAAAAAATGCAACTGTAAGCCCGCGGTCCAAACCACGATAGTCATCCGTCATTCCCAATTATTCAATTCTTTAATCTAAAATGGTATGACTCACTTGGTATTCAAAAAGGCAGATGTTCTGTATTGTATGCTATTTAGGGGAACGAGGGATAAAAGTAAATGAATGAGTATCTCAAGGTATTCCAGGCTCTTACCCAGTTTAGCGATCGACTGCTGGCCGACGAACATCAATCCCTAGAGATTAAACAGTCAGCTACCCAACTCAGCGTAGATGTGGAACCTTGTATTCAGGAAATTAAGCAATCAGCCCTCAGACTCAAAGGGTTTCTTCAGGTATGTTTCAAAGATTTATCTCAGGCTGAGGATGTCTGGAATAGCAAGCCCAGAATTGCTCGCGCATCTCCTATTGAGGTGTGGCAGCAAATTGGCGTACTAAGCGGATGCGATTTCAGAATTCGCTCTTTAGGAAAACAGGCCCAATATGATGCTCTTGCTAAAGTTCGCAAATCGTGGAGCGACAAGTCTACAAAGTTGAAAAATCAGTGGTTTTTGTGGGATAATAACCATCAAATCTTTCAAAGAGATACTCTAGGTTTTTATGAAAAAGAGCATTTGCACAAAGAGTTTCGGAATGAAGTTGATTACCAGGCAGAGCGAGTGGTTTTAATTATGGAGAATGAACTCCATTTGATTTTTAAAGAATTAGAATCTATTGATATAGAAACAATTGAATTTTGTATTGAATGCTTCGATCTCAACAGTCAAGCGAGATTTAGAGAGCGAGTGCAATCAATAGGCAGCGAGATTGTGTCGAAGTTTACGGAACCTCTAAAATATTTGCCTGACTCTTCTTCTGTGAAGACTTTTAAAGAAACGCTGAAAGCCCCTGTAGAAACTCTGGTTCATAAAAGCAAGATGGGAATCAGTTTGGTCGATTTTGAAGAGTCCTGTAAAGTGATTGGCTCAATCATGGATAGTTTGATTTTAGCAATTTTTCATGAGCGCATGAAACTGGCAATTCAGACTGTTGAAAAAGCGATTAAGTTCTACAATAATTTTTTAGAGAAGCAGGCGCGGTATCAGCAAGAGACGCCCCAACAGCGAGCGGCGGAAAAAGATTGGATCGAACACCAGCGGCAGCAACTCAGGGAAATTCAGCAGTATATTGAAACACTCATCAGTCATTAGTTATTGGTAATATCATTTCCGGTTACACCGTCCGTGATGTTGACTGTTGACGGTTGACTGTTCACGGCGTCAACAGTCAACAGTGAACAGTGAACTCGAATTTACTATTCCGATGCTAACGGATTTGATATCATTGGTAGTTGGTAATTGGTAATTTGTTATACAGCCTGATACCAAATCCCGCTTTAATGCTGCCTTCATTCTTTAGTCCCCCTCGGCTCGGACGAAAGTTTGTGTAGTGAGGGTTTCAAGGGCAAAATCTTATATTTATACCAATTCTTAAAAGTCGCCGAGACCAGCCCCGGAAACGGCCAAGCCTAAATCCCTACTGATAATCGCGTACAATCTATATGTCTCCCTAATTTTTAGAATTGGTATAATATCGTTTCCGGTTGCATGGGCAGGAGCGATTCAAGGTCAATAATTCCACATTCTCCCACGGACTATCCCGAACGGTGTAACCGGAATTGGTATAAGTCGTGGAGATAAAAAAGCTTAGACTTTAGTTCAAGCTCCCAGTAAAATCTGTGAAGTCAATCTAAAATCTAAAATCTAAACTCTCACATCTCAAATCTATTGACCGCTGATTTCGTAAACGATCGCGCCCAAAGATGCCAAACTAGCTAGAATGAGCATCCCGGCCGGCATGAATTTGCGAGTTTTTACAAGCCGTAAAATAAAGACTATTACCAAAACAGCGGAGATGACTGCTGCTAATGTTAAACCCCAACTTTGTCCCATGAGTTGTGCGATGCCGGCAAAAATTAGCAGCGAACCGCTAAGGAGGCCCGAAATTAGCGAGGCTTGGCTTTTGGCCTTGATATAACCCATGATGCCGCCAACGAGTGTTAAAATGCCGTAGCCGATCGCCGCTGCTGTACCTAAATTCATTTTTAATCCTCCAGATTTCACTGTTTGCATCTAAATTTATACAGCGCGGGCTGCAATTAGTGTCACGAATTGTTAGAAAATTTATTAAACCCAGTCAGGATATCTAACTGTTATACAATTGCCATTATGTCAGCCCTAACTTCTGGTGCGATCGCCCAAATCCGTTACCTGCAGCGCCAAGCAGCATCCCTGCTGCTGTATCAATCGGTTTTCAACACCCCTGCCGGTCAAGCCTTTCTCGACTTGCTGCAAGCTCTCCACCACAGCGAAGTCAGCGGTTTAGACTGTCTGACAGCTTACGGCAACTGGTTCAAAGTTCAGGCGGCTTTAAATCAGAACTGGAAAGATTCTCTGATTGCCGAAATTCTCAAAAACGAAAACCCCTTTTCTCGCCGAGCACAGCAAACAGATTTTGGGAGTTTGCCGAAGGCTTTGGTGGAAGCAGCGCGACATGATTTACAACTGCTGCAAAATATTTACGACTGCAGCAGCGATCAGTTGAGCAAGTGGGTGCGGGTAGCGGGTCAACTTGACGCTGTGCCTCCGATTTGGCATTCAGAAAGTGTCACAGAAAATGGCGATTTGCCGCTGCACGGAAAACTGGAAAAATGGTCGAGCGCTACGGAATCTTTGGCCGCTTATTACCGACAGTTTGGCACGGGTTTGTTTGCAGAATATCGCGCTTTTGCGTGGCGGAAAGGGCAGTTTGCGAGTATTTCCCATCCCGATCCGATAACTTTAAAAGAGTTGGTTTGCTGCGATTGGCAGCGGGATGCTCTTGTGAAAAATACGGAGTTTTTGCTGGCAGGTTATCCGGCTTTGCACGTTTTGCTGTACGGGAGCCGCGGTTCGGGCAAATCTTCTTTGGTGAAGTCGCTGTTAAATGAATTTGGCTCTCGCAATCTGCGCTTGATTGAAGTCTCTAAATCCGATTTGCAAGATTTGCCGCTAATAGTTGAGCAGTTGCGGGGAGTTCCTCAAAAGTTTATTATTTTTGTGGACGACCTTTCCTTTGAGGAAGATGACGATGCTTTTAAAGCTCTGAAAGTTGTCTTGGAGGGGAATGTAACGGCAAGGTCTCAAAATGTAGCGGTTTACGCCACATCCAACAGGCGACATTTAATCCGAGAGTTTTTTGACGACAGGCCTCGCCCCCGCGACGGGGATGAAGTTCACGCTTGGGATACTGTGCAGGAAAAACTTTCATTTAGCGATCGATTTGGCTTGACTTTAACTTTTGAACCTGCCGATCAAAACACTTATTTAACAATTGTCCGACATCTGGCAGAACTTGCTGGAATCAAACTCCCTCCTGAGGATTTGGAGCACCGCGCTAAAGAATGGGCAACTCGCCGCAACGGTCGATCGGGCAGGACGGCGCGGCAGTTTGTTGATTTCCTGAAAGCAGATTTAGCCATTTTTGACAAGTAGCTCGTCTGCGCTGGGAGGGCGGGTTTTACCTGACCTATGGGAAGGCAATTCAGGATCGGAATAAACCCGCCATTGCAGCGCCAAAGGGCGAAATAAAAATTCTTAATTTTTTCATAATTTTATTGAGTATAAATAACTAACAAGATTTGATATAATTATCAAAATTCCCAAAAAAATCTCCAGAGCCAGAACCCATCCTGACTCTATAAATCCACCACTAAATGAGGAAAATATCATGGGTTTATTTGATAAAGTATCGCAGACTCGCCAAGAAACGGACGTAAGGTTAGGGCCTGCCGAAGCATTTGCGGCGATCGCGCTAATTGCCGTAGCAGCCGACGGTTACATCAATGACAGCGAAAGTAAAGCGATTAGCATGACGCTATCTCGGATGCAACTGTTCCGCAGCTATCCGGATGACGTGATGAGAAAAATGCTCGATCGCCTGCTGATGATTCTCCAACGGCAAGGAGTTCAGGTACTGTTTAATGCGGCTTTGGAAACCCTTCCCGACGAACTTAAAGAAACTGTTTTTGCTGTGACAACTGATATCGCTTTAGCAGATGGCGAGGTTTCAGAAGAAGAAGAAGAACTTTTGAACGATCTTTACGGTGCATTGGGGATTTCCGAAGAAGTGGCCCTCAATATTATAGACGTGATGTTGATTAAGAACAAAGGTTAAGAAATAAGGGGAAGGAGTGAGGAGGGCAAGTTTTACAATATAAAAAATTAGCGCCTACTTACTTAGCTGATAACTTCCCCCAAAGTGCGGCTTTACCGATAAAATGGTTGGTAAAATTCCGAGCCAATTTGCGTGAAGCGCAGCTATCCCGCAGGGAATCGCCCGCTACTACCTCAAATGCCTTTCGCTTACACCCGCACTGTTCACTTTCAAGATACCGATGCTGCTGGAGTCGTTTACTTTGCTAACGTTTTAGCGATGTGCCACGAAGCTTACGAGGCATCTCTAGCAGCATCGGGAATCAATCTCAAAGCATTTTTCAGCAATCCCGAGGTTGCCTTTCCCATAATTCATGCTAGTGTAGATTTTTATCGCCCCATGTTTGCCGGCGATCGGCTGATGATTCAATTGACGCCGAAACAAGTTACTGGCGATGAATTTGAAATTGCCTATCAAGTCTTTTTGGCGGGGGAACTGGCAGGAAGAAGCGCTGCTAAAGCTCTGACCAAGCACGTCTGCATCGATACAGTGACGCGAACTAGAAAACAGCTATCTGAAGACTTGATGCAGTGGATGAGAAAACTTGAAATCTGAAATTTGAGAGTTGAGATTATTTCTATCTTTAAATAATAACAGGGAATGACAATCAAATTTCAGTTGTGTTGATAATTATTTCTAACTTTTTGATATTATGTCAAATCGCAATTATGCCATTGTCGGCACGGGAGCTTTAGGCGGATTCTACGGTGCTAGACTGCAACAAGCAGGTTTAGAAGTCAATTTTTTGCTGCGCAGCGATTACGATCGCGTCAAAAAACACGGTTTGATTGTCGAGTCTCCCGAAGGCGACTTCACCCTTCCCCACGTCCGCGCCTACCACGACGCGCACAAAATGCCTCAGTGCGATGTAGTAATTGTAGCGCTGAAAACAACTCAAAATCACTTGTTGCCCAAAATTTTGCCTCCTTTATTAAAGGATAACGGCGCGGTTTTAATAATGCAAAACGGATTGAATACGGAACCGGAAGTAGCTAAAATTGTCGGTGCAGAACGAGTGGTGGGCGGGCTGTGTTTTCTCTGTTCTTATAAAGTTGGGCCCGGCCACATCTGCCACCTAGATTACGGCACTATCACGCTGGGAGAATATGCCCAAGACTACAAACCCATCGGTATTACTAACAGATTGCAGCTAATTGCTGAGGATTTTAAACGTGCTCATATTCCTATTAAAATGAGCGAAGATTTGCTACTGTCAAGGTGGAAAAAGCTGGTATGGAATATTCCTTATAACGGACTGTCTGTAGTGTTGGATGCGAGAACTGACCAACTTATGGCTAATCCCGATACTCTGATTTTAGTCGAGGAAATCATGGCGGAAGTGTTAGCGGGAGCCAAAAGTTGCGATCGCCTTATTCCCGATGACTTTATCCCACAGATGCTCGAACATACTCTGAAAATGAAGCCTTACCGCACGAGCATGAAAATCGATTATGATGAATCGCGGCCCCTGGAAGTTGAGGCGATTTTTGGTAATCCGATACGGATGGCGCAGCAAGCAGGTATTAAGTTGCCGCAAATAGAGGTACTTTACCGAATGTTGAAGTTTGTGGACGTTCACAGACAAGAAGCTGAGAGGACGAGAAGGCTGTTAGCTTTGCAGTAATTGGGCATTGGCCAAACAGGGCATTGGCCAAACAGGGCATTGGGCGGGGCGGGTTTGTGAGATTTCTCACTCGTGTTGTAGATATTGGTGAACCCGCCCCTACAGGAATTACTGTCAAATCCGGTTAATACAGCGGTTCTCAAAAAAGTGAGGTATGCCCTATGCCCTATGCCCTATGCCCTATGCCCTATGCCCTATGCCCTAGAGCACCTCATGTTACGCTCGAAAGGCTATACTATCGATTCACCGACGATGAGACATCGCAATTTCTTGCAATTGTTCGCGATTGACTTTGCCTTGAGAATTGCGGGGCAAGTGTTCGACGATAACCCAAGATTTCGGCCGCTTAAACTTGCTCAACTTATCTTCTATTGCCGCTTGCAGATTTTTGACAGTAACTTCGGAATTAGCGGGAACGTAGATAGCCGTAACGACTTGACCCCAATCTTTGTCTGGCACGCCAATTACAGCAATATCCGCAACTAAATTAGTCGATCGCACAACCGCTTCGACTTCCGCCGGAAATACATTTTCTCCGCCTGTTATAATTTTGTCGCTGCTGCGTCCGACGATATTTAAGCAGTTATTTTTATCGAAAAATCCCAAATCATCTAATTGCAAATATTGCCCCTCGCTAAATTTTTCAGGATAATAACCCAACGCCAAAGATTTAGCATTAATCGCAATATTTCCGACTTCATTATAGCACAAAATATCGCCTTTGGCACTGCGAATAGTTATTTGAGCATGGGGTAAAGTTTGACCGGAACTGTTATTGCCCGCGAGAAAATCTTCTGGTTTGAGTGTAGCAATTTGCGAGGCGGTTTCTGTCATGCCGTAACTGGGCGCTAATTTGATTTGATAGCTTCTAGCTGTTTCTAAAAGTTCCGGCCAAGCGGGAGCACCGCCCAAAAGTACAGCCCGAAACCGTGCAAGCCAATTAGCTGTATCTGGGTTTTGCAGCAGCCGTTGCAGTTGAGTGGGAACTAAAGAAATGAAAAATTCTTCTGGTTCGATATCGCATTTTTCGCCTGCTTCCAGTGCTTTGAAAGACCCAATTGCCAGTTTTCCTGCCGTCGTAAACGAACGCATGAATTGCATTAAACCGCTGACGTGGTATAATGGCAAAACGCAGAAAGAGTTGATTTTGTCAACTTGAAAATATTGTTGAAAACCTTGTACTGATGCGGTTAGTGTGTCCCAAGTGTGGATGGCAAAACGGATTTTTCCTGAAGAACCGCCGGTGGGAATCACGATCGCACTTAATTGGTCAATTTCCCGGGATTCCGGCGAAGGGAATTCCCTAGCAACGCGATCGCACGAACGAAGTCCGGCGGCGCGGAATGTAAGGAAGGGGAATTTTTGTTCTAACTCAGCAACTTGTCCCAAAATTAAGTCTGGTTGGACTAAATCAAAGACTTGTTGCCATTCTGGTTTTACCCAGTTGGGATTGCAGAGAAAAATCGGGCATTTGGCGGCGCGGGCGGCGGTGAAACTGGCCAGAAATTGCACGGGTTCGGGTTCGGCGAGGCAAATTTTTGGGGGTGTTTCTCGTGCTTGATTTTGGGTGATTTCTTGAAATAGCCGATCGACAATTCGGGAAAATTCGCGACTGTCACAACCGATGAGCCAATTATCGGGCAAGCGATTCGCGATATCCAGAATATTTACTGTTAAATTTGTTGCCATAGATGCTTTCATCAACTTTCTCGATTTAAAACAATTACAGTCGTGGACGCACTTTGACTCATAAATCGGTTTTTTTACCTTGGGTGCCCGCTGCAATCTTTGTATTTTCGCCCATCAACCCGGTTGCTGATCCCCCAGGAGTAATCTAAAATCTAAAATCTAAAATCTAAAATCGAATGAGCCAATTATCGGGCAAGCGAGCCGCAATATCCCGAATATTTACTGTTAAATTTGTTGCCATAGATGCTTTCACCAAGTTTCTCGATTTAAAACAATTACAGTCGTGGACGCACTTCGACTCATAAACCGGGTTTTTTACCTTGGGTGCCGGCTGCAACCTTTGTATTTTCGCCCATCAACCCGGTTTCTGAGCCCCCAGGAGTAATCTAAAATCTAAAATCTAAAATCTAAAATCGAATGAGCCAATTATCGGGCAAGCGAGCCGCAAT